>WFTD01000001.1 GCA_015485755.1 Patescibacteria group bacterium
CCAGTCCCGAAAGTTTTTCGGGGTTGAGAGAAAGTTCTTTACAATCACAAAACAAAAGGAGAAGCAATGGCTATTATCTATATTGTCATTGGGGTGTTATTTTTTATTTTCATAATCGGTCCAGCCCTTGTTGGGCTATTGGACTGGTTGGATGAGTTATTCAAAAAATAAATAACGGGGCCACAGCCGAAGAAGTGGCAATAAAAGATAAAAAATTTGGAGGTGTGATATGAAGAACAAATTAATAGTAGTCATAACAAGGGCTTATCTTCCCCGTGGACATGAGCACGATGAATTCGTGCTCTGGTATAGAAAAGAAATGGGGGATGAAGCGATAGAAACAGACGCTTTATTATTACACTTAACCCCACGAATAGATTTATTGATTCTCCACGGTTGTTTGGAAAATTTTATGGAGCCCGACCCAGGTTTTTTTTGGGAAAATATACCCAAGAAAATTGAGACATCCTTAGAGACGTCCATCGAGTTCTATCGCGAGATTCACGTATTGTTACATGATCCCGGCATGGATGTGCCCAGGGATAAAATAGAGGAGATCGCCCCAAATATTATAGCTATATATTTATATTCATCCATGGACGGAGAGTATATCTTCTCCGCCTTGGAGAAGGTAGATATCCCCGAAGAAGATAAGGAAAAAATTTTTTCTTATTTTGCTGATTTATTAAAAGAGGGATGGCAAAAATATTTAGGAAATTGCCAATCCATTGATGAAATCAGAAAAGGGAGGAAAATTATACGTTTCAAATAATTTTTTCCTGGGCAAGCCCCTTGGGGCTTGCCCTCTTTTCCCAACCTTGAAGCAATTCAGGGTTGAGAGAAGGGAAGTTCTTTTAAAATTTAGTAAAACCATAAAAAAATGGAGGTGTAAGATGAATAAATTAATATTAGTAATTATGATGGTTGTGTTGTTAGCGGTGGAAGCGTTGTCTTACGAGGTGGTTGTGGAAAATTATGAAAGAATTATTGTAGGTGAAGATATATTAGTAGTGGCAGTCGCACCCAATTTTGTTGTGGTAAGTTTTGATGAGAGTATAAAAATCCCCAAAAGGGGTAGCGGAGTTATTTTTGTTAATGACGGGATTATTGTAATAAGAGTGAAGAAAATCAAAGAAGGTAATCGGGCATTTTTAGATATTTATAAGGAAGATTTGGATATCTCCACTAATAGAAGTGACTGGCAAAATAATGGATGGTGCAGGAAGATACAGTTTAGTCCTTCTAGAGTGGCGTTTTTTACGGAAGAAACAGTTGTAAAAGCTGAACCAGGAGATGAGATAGCTTCGCAGTTTAACACATATAGTGGTAAAGCCGTTCTTAGATACGCTGCTGCCTTTGATAAAAAGATTAAACTTTCAGTATTATTTGAGGGGTATAGAAATTCAGCGCATGCTCACCATGATTATTATAATCTGGGATGGTTACAAATTGAATTGAAAGTAGGAGATGAAGTTGTGATTGGAGCTCCTCTTCAGATAAAAAATGAGTATCCTAGAGGACGTAGGATTAGAATAAAATTTTTAAGAAGAGAAGGGATAGCTGTATTTTTAAAAATCAACGAAGAGTAAAATAACTCTATTACTGTCATCGTTATCTCCTCATAACTGATAATGAAATGTAATATCTTTGTAGTCTCCTAGCTATTATAAGCCTGTTGTTCCAAACAACAGGCTCTTTTTTTACAATTAATTAAAAAATTATCTCCAGAGTTATCTCCGGAGATAACTCTGGAGATTGCCGCTAACTTTTTTATCTTTTTTGACCTTATTTTTAGTTTTGTTATATTTAAAATATATGAAATATATGAATGACATTTTTAAAAAAGAACCACCTCACGCAAAAGATTATGCTACAGCAGAAAGTGATAGGTTGAATATTCCTGATTTGAAGGAGAGGGAAAAATCTCCCCGTTTGTTTACTATTTGGTATATAGAGCCAGCAATCCAGCTTTCACAGAAATACCAAAGAGAAATTGAGCAAGCAGAGGATTGGCTGACAGACAGAGAGGAGCTTGTCAGGATGGAACAAAAGAGAATCAAAGAAGTGCAGCAGGATAGCACAAAAAGACTTTTTTTGTTGAGAAGTTTGAAGCCAACTGAGCTGGTGGGCGAACTGGAGGTGTCTTTTTATTCCCAAGATCTGTCAGCAGTGCCAGAGCTCGTTTTGATAAGGCAGGACAAAGATATTTACCAAGGCGGTATTGGCGGCGGTGAAGCTGAGCTGATTAGAAAAAAAATTCACCAATTGGCAGAAAAAAAGGGAATTTTAGACCAAGAAAAAATTATTCAGCCAATCATTGCTGTAATTGCCGCTGACCCAGAAAAAAAGGAAATGCTGCTTGAGCAGGGAGCTGATTTGGTGATAAATGATTTTGATATTAAGGAGATAGAAAAGTTAGCTCAGTTGACAGCCAAAATTAAGTCAGATCCTGCTTCGCTTCAGCCAGAGATAGTAAAAGAAAAAAAGCGCCAGTTTTATCAAGTGGTAGAGCTGGAGAAGAGAGTGGAGATAACAGCTAATACCGAAATAGAGCTCAAGATATTGAGGGAGGTTATAGATAAGAATAAAGTGAAAAATTTGCTAGATGTTGGCTGCGGAAGCGGCAGGATTGATCTGCCCTTGGCAGAAAAAGATAAAAATTTGAATATTATTGCTTTGGATGGCAGTGAGAAGTTGTTAGAGCAGGCAGAAAAGTCAGCCAAGGAGAGAAAAATAGAAAATATAAAATTTATTAAAGGTGATTTGATTGATTATAGCAATCATCCTGACATCTCTCACAAATCCCAAGAGGCAGTTATATATACTTGGCATTCACTACTTGAGGCTTTTGGCGCCGGCAATGTTATCAGCAGCTTGCGCAGCGCTTGGCTTGCTTTGAAAGAAGGGGGAGTTTTGCTGTTTGATCTGCCCAGCCGCAAAAACAAAGGAATGGAGGATGGTTGGTATTACAACCAGGAAAGCAATGGAGCAGAGTATTTGGCTTATGTGCCAACTGAAGATGAAATAAAATTTTTATTGAAAGTGACCGGTTTTGCTGATGTAGAAATTAACCACTGGAAAACTCAGCCATCTGATGTTTATCCTGAGGGAATGGCAAAAATCACTGTAACAGCCAAAAAGAAAGTTTAGCCTTAATTTTTATTTATAAGTATAAATATGCTTATTCAACAATTAAAACAAGTTGGTCTCAGCGACAAGCAGGCTAAAGTTTATTTGGCCGCTTTGGAGCTGGGCGAGGCGAGCGCTTTGCAGATTTCCCGCCACTCTGGCGTTAATAGAGTTACTTGTTATCAGGCCTTAGACAGGTTGGCAGCGGAAGGTTTGGTAAGGGAGGTGAAAGTAGAAGGGAAAAGCCGTTTTGTTGCTGAAATGCCCAAGAAATTACTGGAAAATTTGCTAGACAGAAAAATAAATACTGAAAGGCAAATTTTGGCGCTAGAGAAAGTTTTGCCTGAACTTGAATCTCTTTATAATTATTCTGAAGTTAAACCAAAAATCAGGTTTTATGAGGGAGTTGAGGGACTAAAACAAATTTACCAGGACACCCTTGAAGAAAAAAAGGAAATCCTGGCTTTTACTGCTTATCATCGCGTTGATGCTAGTTTAAAAAGATGGCTTGATAAGTATTATATTCCTCAAAGAGTAAAAAGAAATATTTTTGCCAAGGTAATCGCTCCCTCTTCTGAATTTGCCCGAAAGTTTAAAAGGCTAGACAGCCGACAAAATAGGCATACATTACTTGTTCCAGCTGATAAGTTTCCTTTTTCTATTGAGGTAAATATTTACGGAAATAAAGTAGCAATCATCTCTTTTGTCAAAAAAGAGATGATGGGTGTGATAATTGAAAGTAAAGAAGTAGCGGCTACTTTTCGTCTCATTTTCCAATTAGCCTGGCAAGGAGCAGAGCAGTATAGCAGTTAATTCTTGCTGGAGATGAATCATTTATCAACCTGTATGATATTGCAGCTTTTTTTGATATGACAGAGAACTGGGATTGACAATTTTCAATAGAAAATATATATTATTGTGATCGGTTCTTAAAAAAAGGAGGTAATATGTATTTATCATCATTATAATTTATTTTGTTGTCAGCTCATTTTAGTATGAGAAGAGGGGGGAGAAGAAAATGAAAGATTTTTTGGAAAATGTTTTTTTGTCATTGTGCGCATTGGTAATTTTTTTGAAAATAGTATTTTTTACAATCAAACAAAAGCTTTTTTAAAACCTCATTTTGAGGTTTTTTTCATTACCCCCTTGACAAATTCTGCCAGTTTGCTATAATAGCCTGTTAAGCTTGAAGTTTTACAAAAAAAGGTTTAACTTCTCCAATCTTGGGGGGAGGGGTATAGTCTGGTAAAACAGCTATACCTTGAGATAATTTTTTTAGCCTTTTCTGGTTTTTACTGGAAATCGGCTAAAAAATTATCTCGTTTGGCAGCCTCCAGCGGAGGCAGGCCAAGCAAATTCCCCCTTTGGTTGGAGAAGTTAAACAAAGCGGGTTGACTGGAGGTTATGGGGAGAGAGTACAAGCAGAGTACAAAATAATACAATCAGACTCTAGCTTGCTCCCCGCAATTTCTAGTTGACTTAATTCTCTTTTGTTTTTAGCCAAGTTGGTTAAAAAGAGGAGAGAATTTAGTTTAAAAGTGAAAAAAAGAGGGGGAGTTGTATCGGTGACATACTTTCCCCAAAACTCGCCCTCGCCAATCTGGGCTACTAGCATTCGAGGCTGGACGGTTGTTCCCAATTGGGAAAAAATCTCTCTCCTCGCAGCCGCCCATGCACAACTAGAGTGCTAGTGCCCAGGTAGGTGATAACATTATCACATTTGCAACGGCCCTGTTCTAATGAGCAGGGTTGTTGTTTTTTATGCGATGAAAATTGGCACGGTTAAAGCAGTGCAAAATAACGC
>WFTD01000002.1 GCA_015485755.1 Patescibacteria group bacterium
GAAGCCAAAAGAGAAAAAATAGAATATATGGGACCTTAAAATAAGGTCCTTTTTATTTTATAATCCGCATTAGAGCAGAGGATATTGTCGTCATGCTAAATTAATGTTATATAACATATAATGTTTATTGGCAGGGACAAATAATTTATATGTTAGGCAATATTTTTATTACCGCTGGATTGTTTCTGTTGGCAATAGGGCTTTTGTTGATGATTGGGCAAGGTTTAGGCTGGTCGCATTTGCCCGGTGATATTGTGGTGAGAAAAGGCAATTTTACTTTTTACTTTCCTTTGGCAACTTCAATTCTTTTGAGTATTATTTTGACACTAATTTTTTACTTGATAAATAAAAAGTAATTTATGAAGCGCCACCATCAGACAGGCAAAAGAAAGGGTCGGCTTACTTTTTTAACCCCTGTCAGTTTTAGGCAAAAGCAAGAAGAAGCTTTAATCGAGCAGAAGTTAAGATCAAAAACAAATAAATGATTGATTTTTTGTCTTAGCTATGCTATAATTAAATAAAATCAGTAGTCCCCATGTTTCAATGAAAAAGCAAAGCAAGGAAAATTTAACAGCTCTCAGGAAAAGAGTTGGGCGGGTAAGCAAAAAAATTGATCTTATCGTTGGCATTCCCTCTTATAATGAAGCTGACAATATTTCTTTTGTTGTTCAGCAGGTTGATTGGGGATTGAGGAAGTATTTTCCTGACAAGAAAGCTTTGATTATCAATGTAGATAATAACTCTCCTGATGGCACCAAAGATGCTTTTTTGAGCACTGAGACTACCACTCCTTTAGAATATATTTCCACCCCACCTGGAGTTAAAGGTAAGGGCAATAATTTTTATAATTTATTTCAAGCTGTAAAAAAATACCAAGCTCAAGCTGTGTTAGTGGTTGATGCTGATTTGCGCAGTATCACCCCTGAGTGGGTGGAGAAGATGCTGAGGCCAATATTGGATGGTTATGATTATGTTTTGCCCCTTTACAGCCGCAATGAGTACGATGGAACTATTACCAATTTTATTTGTTACCCCTTGATTTATGGTTTGTTGGGTTATGATATTAGGCAGCCAATTGCTGGCGATTTTTCTTTTTCTGCTCAACTGAATAATTATTGGTTGACCCGCAAGTGGTATCCCAATACCTACCAATATGGAATAGATATTTTTATGACTATGCATGCTATTTTTGGCGAGTTCAAATTGGGCCAGGTTGTATTGGGCTCAAAAATACACAAGCCCTCAGCTCCCAAATTGGGGATTATGTTTACTGAGGTGGTATCAACTTTATTTAAGAATATATTGAGCAACAGGGACAAATGGCAAAATAATAACAAATTGAACAAAGTGCCGATAATATCAAATGGCTACCATAGCGAGCCACAATCGTTGAGTATTGATTATAAGTCAATCAAATCTGTTGCTTTGAGAAATTTTGCTGATTATAAAAGTGAAATAAAAAAAGCTTTACCGCCTTCTTTGTTTAGAAAGCTCAATCAGCTGATGGACAAAAGACAGATGAAGATCACTCCCAAGATGTGGCAAGAGATTGTTTTTTCTTTTTTAGTTTATTACCAGAAGTCTCGTTATTCTAAAAAAATAATTGAAGCATTCAAGCCGTTGTATTTTGCGCGGGTAGCATCTTTTATCAAACAGACGCTGGATATGAATTATGATGAAGCAGAGCGGCTTATTGTGAGTCAAGCCAAACTATTTTATAAGTATCGGCAAAATATTATTGCCAAGTTAAAATAAGTCATATTTGTTATAGTGGATAAAGCTATTGCCAAATAGCTTTATTTTTTATTTACTAAAATAAGTGGTAACTTAAAAAAAAGAGGAGGTTAGTTATGAAAATTTTTATTGGCGCCATAGTTTTATTGGCCGTTGTTTCTTATTATGTTTTTCTCTGGCGTCATCGTCGCTTGGTTTTTTATTTTGATGATCAGGAGGGTCCGGCTGAGAATTTTATTAATTTATTTATGTCGTTTTTTGTTTGGTTGGTGCTGATGGGTGGTGTAAATTTTTTGGGCATATCAGCTTGGCTGTATTTGTGGGGTTTAACATATTTAGATTTGCACATTTTTCCATTCTTTTCGTATTTAGCCGGTGGTATCGCTGTTATTGTTACGATTTTAAATATAATTTGCATAAAACATTTTTATTTTTTAACAACCAAGCACTATCTAGAGGTTAATTAGCCTTTTTAGCACCCTTTTATAGGG
>WFTD01000003.1 GCA_015485755.1 Patescibacteria group bacterium
GTTTATATGGAAAAAAATATTTGGGTATTTTTGCGCCTATCAATAGGTTTTATATTCTTTTGGGCATTTTTGGACAAAACTTTTGGCCTGGGCATATCAACTCCACCGGACAAAGCGTGGCTGGTGGGGGCATCGCCAACTTATGGATTTTTGCAGTTCGGCGCTAGCGGACCATTCCAGCCTTTGTGGCAAGCTCTAGCTGGAAATATTTTAGTTGATTGGTTATTTATGCTCGGTCTTTTTGGAGTAGGGCTTGCTTTTTTGCTTGGTATTGCTATGCGGGCGGCAGCAGTGGCGGGCGCATTGATGATGTTTTTAATCTATTTAGCGGTTTTGTGGCCAGAGCACAATCCAATGATTGATGAGCATGTTATTTATGCTTTGGTTTTGCTGGGTATTGGTTTTTCTGATTTAGGCAGGGAATTTAGTTTGTCTAAGTGGTGGCAGAATACTTGGCTGGTAAAAAAATTTAATTGGTTAAAATAAGTAGACAATGACTGATTTTTTAAATATCTTTTTTCAAAGAAAAAAACCAAACCAAACAGTCTTTGTTGCTATAGTTATTTTAATAGTTGCTTTGGCAGGTTTGGTTTATGTGACCAAAGACAGGGAGTATAGGAGGGAAAAGAGCAATCCACTTATCCCAATTTTGTCAGATCAGCTTGATACTTTTTCTTCAGCAGATGATTTTAAAGAGTATTTGATAAACAGCAAACAGATAAACGATATCGCCCTGCCTCTGCCTGAGGTAAGGATGCTATCAGAGCCTGCAGATCTTCCGTTGACAGGTGAGGTAAAAACATCCGACAGCCAAAGCGGGAGGTTTAGTTTGACCAATGTCCAAGTTCAAGGAATAGATGAGCCTGATATTGTTAAGACCGATGGGGAAATAATTTATCTTTCAGTCCCAAGGAGATTTGAGGTATTTGAGCCAGTTGTGTTTAGAGAGGGAAGAGTAGCCCCATTGCCAAAACCTGATTTTGTCAACACCACCAAACTTATCAGAGCCAAACCAATTGATAAATTGGGGATTATTAGCAAAGTAAAAGAACAGGGAAATTTATTGCTGGCAGAAAAGGTTTTGGTTATTTTGCAAAATAAGAAAATTACCGCCTTTGCGGTTGACGATCCGACCCAACCTAGTTTGATTTGGCAGATAGAATTAACAGACAAATCTAGCTTGGTTACAGCTAGACTTTATCAGAATAAAATCTTCATAGTGAGCCGTAGCCAAGTTGATTTTAGCGCGCCTTGTCCTATCAAGCCATTGATTAGCAATGGCGATGAACTAGTAGTTCCTTGTCAGCAGATTTATCACCCAGTAGAAGTCATTCCGGTTGAAAGTGTTTATACTTTGGCTAAGGTTGATATTGGTTCAGGTAAGGTTGAGGCTAAGCGAGCGGTGGTAGGCAGCGGCTATCAGTCAGTTGTTTATATGTCTCCTAATTTTATTTACCTAACCTATCCTTTGCCAGCTAGACCAGCCCAGCATTTATTTGATTTTTGGTTGCGGCAGTCTGATTTATTGCCAGCTGATATAATAAGCCATTTGGCTGATGTGCAAAAATACAATTTAAGCGATCAAGCTAAAATGGCAGAGCTTGAAGCAACTATAAACAGATGGAAAGCTTCACTATCCTCAGATGAGCGTTTGCAGATAGATAATGATATCAATAATAGGTTGGTTGATTTTTATCAAAATAACCTGCGTCGCTTTGATAAGACTGGCATTGTAAAATTTGATCTTGATAGTTTGAAGGTGGTAGCTAAATCAGAAGTTCCAGGTAGGCTGTTGAACCAGTTTTCTCTGGATGAGAATGATGGTAACCTGCGCTTAGCGACTACTTTGGGAGCGAGCTGGTCATGGCGTTGGCGGGTCAATAATCAGATCAGCGTCAGCGATCTTTATATCCTTGATAAAGGTTTAAAACAGATAGGTACAGTGCAAAATCTTGGTAAGGGCGAGCGTATTTATGCGGTTAGATTTTTGGGTAAATATGGGTATGTAGTTACCTTTAGACAAACAGACCCATTTTATGTGATTGATTTATCTCGCCCCTCTGCCCCCCGTTTGTTGGGAGAGCTAAAAATACCCGGCTATTCTTCTTATTTGCATCCGTTATTTGATGATTTGATTTTGGGAGTCGGTAAAGAAGGAGCTCAAGTAAAGCTATCTTTATTTGATGTAAAAGATCCGCAAAACCCGCAAGAAATCGGCAAATATATGTTAGCTGAATATTTTAGCGAGGTTCTAAATAATCATAGGGCCTTTTTGGTTGATCCTGACAAAAAAATATTCTTTTTACCAGGAAATAAAGGCGGGTACATATTTTCTTTTGCTGATAAAAAATTGGATTTAGTTAGAGCGGTGAATTTAAAAGGCGTGTTGCGAGCGGTGTATATTGATGATTATTTTTATATCATCAGCAGCAATGAGATAATAGTTTTGGACCAAAATAGTTGGCAAGAGGTAAATAAATTAACTTTATAGCAATATGAAAATAACCAAAATTGGACATTGTTGTTTGTTAATTGAAGCAGCTGGGAAAAGAATATTAACTGATCCCGGCAGTTATACAAGAGCTCAAAATGAACTTGATAATATTGACATTATTTTAATTACCCATGAGCATGCTGATCATTTGCATCTTGAATCACTGCAAATAATATTGCGCCACAATCCCCAGGCTCATATTTTTACCAATTCAGCAGTTGGACAAATATTAACAGAAAATAATATCAATTTTTCCTTGTTGGAGGATAAAGGCAGGGTTGAGATTGATAATTTGTTGATTGAGGGTTTTGGTGACAATCATGCTGAAATATATAATGATTTTAAGCTTGTGCAAAATACAGGTTTTATGATTAATCAACGTTTTTTTTATCCAGGCGATGCTTTGTACATTCCGCCTCTGCCAGTTGAAATTCTAGCTTTGCCAGTTGTAGCGCCCTGGGTAAAAATAAAGGAAGCAATTAATTATGCTTTACAGGTAAGGCCACGGGTATCTTTTCCTGTGCATGATGGCATGCTCAAAATAACTGATGGTTTTTATAAAGTGCCAGAAAAAATTTTATTGGACAATGGAATTGGCTTTAAACCATTGTCTTTATTGGAAGCTTATGATTTTTAGTTGTTTATATGAATAGAGATATTTTTGATAGCTTAAGTCAAAGATTGCACCATAAAGTTCAGAAGGGGGTGGTATTGGCTCCCTATGTTCATTTTCGTATTGGCGGGCCGGCTGAGTATTTTTTTATAGCCAAAAATAGTGAAGAGTTGGTCGAGGCTTGCCAGACAGCTATTGATCTTGGTATTCCTTATACCATTTTAGGCGATGGTTCAAATGTTATTATTTTGGATAATGGGATTGAAGGTTTGGTTATCAAAACAGCTAACAAAAAGATAAATTTTGTTGATAATATGGTTGAGGCTGAGGCCGGTGCTGTATTGATGGAGGTGGCTAATCGCGCTGCTGAGATGGGGTTGTCTGGATTGGAGTTTGCCGGGGGTATTTATGGAACGGTGGGAGGAGCGGTTTATGGCAACGCTGGCTCGTTTGGCCGGGAAATAAAAGATATCCTTGTTGCTTGTCGTTTTTTTGATCCAAACAGAGGGGTGAGGGAATTAAATAATAATGAATGCCAGTTTGTTTATCGCGGTTCTGTTTTCAAACAACATCGTGATTGGGTTATATTATCAGCCCGATTTGCTTTGACGCCATCCTCGCCCGAAACAGTAAAACAACATTTGCTTGAGCTAGTTAAGAAAAAGTCAGCCAGCCAACCATTTAATCAGCCTTCTTCTGGATGTATTTTTCAAAATGTCCCAGCAGGTGAAGTTGATTGGAATAAGATAGAAAAAGAAATAGAAGCAGATTCAATTAACCAGTCATCTGGCCTGACCAATAGAGAATGTTGGGAAAGGTTTAGACAGCAAGGATATTTGCCCGTTAGTTATTTATTGGAAGAGTTGGGTTTGAAGGGCAAGCAAATTGGCAAGGCACAAGTGTCAGATAAGCACGCCAATTTTATTGTCAATTTAGGCGGAGCAACAGCCAGCGAGGTTATAATGTTGATTTCTTATTTAAAACAGCAGGTGCGTGATCGAGTCGGCATTCAATTGCAAGAAGAAGTTCAAATTTTAGGAAAATAATTATTAAAAATTATTAAAAAATATATGCCAAACAATTCCAGCTACCCCCTAATCATCAAAGCCACCAATCTCAAGTTGACAGAAGAGATGAAGGAGTACATCCATAAAAAGTTGAGCGGATTGGATAGGTATTTTGCCAAAATTATTGAGATGAGGGTTGAAGTTGAGCATGACCCCCATCATCTTAAGGGAAATGTTTATCGGTGTGAGGCCAATGTCAAGGTGCCGCGCGATTTGTTGCGGGTAGAAAAGAGAACTTCTGATTTTTTCAAATCAGTAGATAAAGTAAAAGATCATCTCAAAGTTGTATTATCACGCCATAAAAAGAAATTGGCTGATAAGCAACGGCGGCAATCATTAAGAAAAAAATAATATGACCAGAAAAATTATAGTTTATTTAGGGGCTGATCACGGCGGTTTTGCTCTCAAAGAGAAGATAAAGGGTTTTTTGGACAAGAAAGGGATAAAGTGGGTTGATCTGGGCAATGTAAAGTTTGTTGCTAGTGATGATTATCCTGATTTTGTTTTGCCAGTCGCTCAAGCAGTGGCTAAAAAACACCAAGCGCGCGGGATTGTTATTTGTCGCAGTGGGGTTGGATCTTGTATTGCGGCCAACAAGGTCAAGGGAGTGAGAGCTGTTAATGCTGTTTCGGAAAAGATGGCCGAAATGTCGCGCCGCCACAACAATACTAATGTTCTTTGTTTGGGAGCTGATTATATTAGCTTTACTCAGGCCAAGAGAATTATTAGCAAATGGATAAAAACGCCATTTGCTGGCGGTCGGCATGCGCGCCGAATTAGAAAAATATCATCATTTGAAAATAATAAATAGCCCATGCAAATAATACCAGCTGTTTTAACAGACAATAAGCCTGATTTGATTGAGAAAATAAAATCTTTGACAGGAATATTTAACTTAGTCCAAATTGATATTATGGATGGAGTGTTTGTTGACAATAAATCTGTTAGTCTTAGCGATATTGATGCTTTGCCAGATTTGTTATTTGAAATTCATTTGATGGTCAAAAATCCACTTGAATATCTAGCTGATTGCGAACGGATTGGATCTAAAAGAGTTTTTGTTCATATTGAATCTGTTGATGATATGCAGGAGTTATTGGCAAGGTCTGTTTTGTATGATTTTTCTTTGGGGCTTGCTGTAAATCCGCAAACGCCGCTTACCAAAATTTTTCCGTTTGTGTCTGATATTGATTGGGTATTAATTCTGGGAGTTGAGCCGGGCAGGCAAGGGCAGGAATTTATTGGTAGCACTTTGGAAAAAGTAGCGACTCTTAAAAAGTATTATCCCAGCGTTTTGGTTGAAGTTGATGGAGGGGTAAAGCCAGATAATATTGCTGCTATCAAAAATAGTGGAGCTGATGCAGTAGCGGTAGGAAGTTTTATTATTAACTCTCCCAATAAAAATAAAGCCTATCAGCAGTTATTATCAGCGCTTAACAATTAAATTGGCATCTCCAATGAACCAAACTAAACTTGAACAACTTTCACGCCTTGTCCGTTATTATATTTTAACAGCAACAACCGAGGCAGGCTCTGGCCATCCGACATCTAGTTTGTCAGCTGTTGATCTTTTGACAGTTTTGTATTTTGGCGGTTATTTGCGTTATGATCCTGAAAATCCTGATTATTTGGGAAATGATCGAGTTATTTTTTCCAAAGGACACGCCGCTCCTTTGCTTTATTCTTTGTGGGCAGCAGCTGGCTGGATTGACGAGTCTGAACTGAAGACTTTACGTAAGTTCGGCAGTACGCTGGAAGGTCATCCAACTCCTCATATTCCTTGGAGTGAAGTTGCCACTGGATCATTGGGGCAAGGGTTGTCAATTGGTTTTGGCATGGCGCTTGCCAGTAAGTACATTTTGCAAAGTAGAAATAAGGTTTATGTTTTGTTGGGAGATAGTGAGATGGCAGAAGGGTCAATTTGGGAAGCATTGCAACTAGCTGCTTATTATAAGCTTAACAATCTGATCGGCATTTTGGATGTTAATCGCTTAGGGCAAAGGGGGCAGACAATGTATGGACATAATTTATCTGCTTACCAAAACAGGATAAAAGCTTTTGGCTGGCAGACAATTGTGATTGATGGGCATGATTTCAGTCAAATAAATAAAGCTTTTACCAAGGCCCAACTTGCTAGCAAACCAGTAATGATTATTGCCAAAACCATCAAAGGCAAAGGAGTGTCTTTTTTGGAAAATAAAGACGGTTGGCACGGACGCGCTTTATCGCCCAATCAATATCAAAAAGCTGTAGCTGAGCTAGGAAAGATAAAAAAAATTAAAGGCAGGATAAAAAAGCCATTTAAGTTCAACTTTAAGCTAAGGGCAATTAGCAAAGTACCTTTCCCTGTTTATAAGATAGGCGACAAAGTTGCAACTAGGCAGGCTTATGGTGAGGCCCTGCGTTATATTTATCAATATTTCCCCCAGCTGGTAGTTTTGGATGCGGAAGTGTCAAATTCAACTTTTAGTGAAATTTTCAAGCAGGCATATCCCGATAGGTTTTTTGAAATGTTTATTGCTGAACAAAATATGATTGGAGCAGCAGTGGGAATGTCCAGATTGGGGCTTCTTCCATTTGCTTCAACTTTTTCTGCTTTTTTAACTAGAGCGTTTGACCAGATTAGAATGTCCCAATACAGTCAAGCCAATATTAAATTAGTTGGATCTCATGCCGGGGTTTCAATTGGACCGGACGGGTCATCACAAATGGGATTGGAAGATATTGCTATGATGCGAGCAATTAGAGATAGCATAGTATTGTATCCAGCTGACGCTACAGCGACCTTGAGACTGACAGAGCTGGCTGCTCGTCATCAGGGGATTGTTTATTTGCGCACCACTAGAGCTAAAACCCCTGTTATTTATTCCAGCAAGGAAAGGTTTTTTATTGGCGGCAGTAAAATATTAAAAAACTCAAAGCACGATAAAGTAGTTATATTTACAGCGGGTATCACATTATTTGAAGCCCTTGATGCTTATGAAAAACTTAAAAGCCAAGGAGTTTTAGTTAGGGTGGTTGATTTGTATAGCATCAAACCAATTGACCGCAAGACAATCAGGCAGGCAGTTAAGGAGATAGGGAAGATATTGGTTGTGGAGGATCATTATCCAGCTGGAGGAATTGGCGAGGCCGTATTGTCTGCTGTCGCTGGTTTGTCATTTGACTGGCAACATTTGTCTGTAGAAAAAGAGCCTCACAGTGGAACTTCCAAAGAGTTGCTTGATTATGAAAAAATATCTTCTTCTAGTATAATAA
>WFTD01000004.1 GCA_015485755.1 Patescibacteria group bacterium
ATGATTTACAGCAAGACAAGCGTTTTCAGGAGCTGCAGAATTTTTCCTCGTCTAATCCTGAGCCCATTCCTCGCGGCAGGGATAATCCCTTCCAACCTTTTGTTTATTAATATTTACTATGGCCAATTTTAAATTTGATGAAAATTTATTGGAGTTTTTGCAGGACCAGATAAGTGCTGAACAGATGGATATTATCCAAAAAGAGTTATCAGAAGGAAAGAGTATTGAAGAGGCGATTGAAACAGCTGGCGTAAGCGAGGAGGTTTTAGCAAAAGCCAAAGGTAAGTTTTTTGACTTGCCTTATATTGACATTTTGAGTGTGTCAATTGAATCAAAAGTTCTAAATTTTATTCCTCGTGATATTGCTATGAGTTATCAGGTGGTTCCTTTTGCTTTTGATGAAAAAACAAAAGTGTTGAAAGTTGGCATTGTTGATCCGGGCAATTTTAAAGCCATTGAAGCAATAGAATTTTTAGCGCGCAAAAATAATTATCGGCCCGAATATTATGTTATTACTAAATCAGGCTTCAACCAGGCCTTAAAGAGGGTAGTTACCCTGGGCAAAGAGGTGGAAGAAGTTTTGGATTTGGTGGAAAAAAAGAGGCAAGAGGAGGCGGCTGATCAGTCCGATGATAACAAGGCCGATTTTGAAGAGGTGATAAAATCAGCCCCGGTTTCTAAAATGGTTGCTTCTATTTTAAAGCATGCTGTCCAGGGCGGAGCCTCTGACATTCACATTGAGCCGACTGAAAATTATTCCAAAGTCAGGTATAGGGTAGATGGCATTTTGCACACATCTTTGAAGCTTCCCAAGCATTTGCACAATTCTATAGTTACGCGGTTAAAAGTTATGTCCAATTTAAAAATTGATGAAACAAGAATACCGCAGGATGGTAGGATTAGAGTTGATATTGATAATCGTAAGGTTGATCTGCGTATTTCATTTTTACCTTTGTTTAATGCCGAGAAGGTTGTGATTAGAATTTTGGATGTGTCTAACAAAAAGTTATCTTTGCCAGAACTTGGTTTTTGGGGGAGGGGACTTGATATTTTGCAGGAAAATATCAACAAGGCCCACGGTATGATGCTAGTTACTGGTCCGACTGGCTCTGGTAAGTCAACTACTTTGTATTCTATTTTAAATATTTTAAACCAAGAGGGAGTCAATATTTTGACCTTGGAAGACCCAATTGAATATTGGCTTGAAGGGATAAACCAATCCCAGATTAATCCAGATGTTGGTTATACTTTTGCCAGTGGATTGCGAGCGGCCTTGCGGCAAGACCCTGATATTATTATGGTAGGTGAGGTTAGAGACAATGAAACAGCCGAACTTGCCATTCATGCTGCTTTGACAGGTCATATGGTTTTGTCCACTTTGCACACCAATGACGCTATCGGCGCCATTCCTCGGTTGATTGATATGCATATTGAACCTTTTTTGATAACTTCCACTTTGAATGTAGTTATAGCTCAGAGATTAGTAAGAAAGATTTGCCCGCACTGCAAAGAAGAGATAAAGAATGTGCCAGAAAAAGTTAAAGATGATATTTTGAGTAAGTTGAGGGGGGTTAAGGAAGAGTCTTTGCCAACTGGCATAGCTGATAAGGTAAAAACAGGCAATTTTACTTTGTGGCATGGAAAGGGTTGCCCCCGTTGCGGCAATAGCGGTTATCAGGGTAGGTTAGCTTTGGTTGAAATTTTATCAATGAATGATGCTCTTAAGGAAGTGATTTTAAACAACCAAATGGATGAGATTGCCCGCATTTTTGTAGAACAAGGGTATTTAAATATGCAGCAAGATGGGATGGTCAAGGTATTGCAAGGGCATACTACTATTGAAGAGGTGTTACGAGTGACTAAAATATAATATGACAAATGAAAATAACAACCCGTCTTCAGCCAAAAAGAAGATCCTTATTTTAGAGGATGATAAGTTTTTATTAAGACTTTATGCTGACAAGTTTATTAGCAATGGTTTTGATGTTTATACAGCTGACAATGGTATTGATGCTTTAAAAATTTTTGATAAAGCAAAACCTGATATTGTTATTATTGATTTGAATGTTCCTCAGTTGAATGGAGTTGAAACACTGAAAATTATGCGAAATACAAGTGACAAGGTTTGTTTTATTGTTTTTACCAACTATGATAAAGATATATTTGACCAGGAAGAGCGGGAAGAGATTGATAGGTTGGTTGATAATTATTTATTAAAGATAGATACAACCCCTGATGAATTGCTTGAGCATATCAGGAAGTTGTGTCAGAAAAATAATATTTTATCCAAATAAATGCAAACTACTATAAATATAACATTACAGCGAATATTAGCTACAGCTGCTGGTCGGCAGGCCAGTGATATTCATTTGACTGTAGGGGCAAAGCCAATGATGAAGATAGCAGATGAGCTAGTTCCATTAGATGAAGAAGAGGTTTTGACCAAGGATTTTATTGAAGGGGCAATAGATCAGATTTTGACCAAGGAAGAAAAAGCTGAATTATTAGCTAAGCGCGAGGTTATTGTTGGTTATGATTTTGGCGAGCAGGCCCGCTTTCGGGTTGATATTTTTTATCAACGAGGTTTTCCCGCTATAGTTTTTCATTATTTACCAACCCGTTTGCCTGCTTTGTCCGAATTGGGGCTGCCTGATAGCATAAAAGACTTATTGCAGAGTAAAGCAGGTATTATTTTGGTGGGAGGAGAGAAGGGGTCAGGAGTTACAACAACTATGATGAGCATGGTCAATGAGATTAATCGGCAACAAAAACGCCATATTTTGATTATTGATAAACCGCTTGAATATATTTTAACTAACAACAAAAGTTTAATTGAGCAAAAAGAGGTAGGCAAAGATGTAGCTACCTGGTCAGAGGCGCTTGATATTAAGGGCGAGGATGTTGACGTGTTGGTATTGGGCAAAGTTCCTTCTTTTAAGGTGTTGTTTAATGCTTTTGCTTTGGCGGCTGACGGCGTATTGGTAATAGCTCCAGTGAGCGGATCAAGCGTGGTTGATGTGCTTGATAATTTGGTTAACGCCGCTGCTGATAAGCAACAATTTATCAGGCACTTATTATCCCAGCAATTAAAGGGTGTCATTTTACAAAAAATGTTGCCACGGTTGGGCGGAGGAGTGGTTTTGGCATTTGAAGTTGCTATCTTGAACCAAATTATGGCAGCTGCTCTAAGAGACGGCAAGATTAGCCAAATCAATAATGTGCTCAGTTCTAGTCGGGAAAATGGCATTATAACTCTTGACCGTTTTTTGGTTGATTTAGTTAAGAACGGTCAAGTGGACAGGGAAACTGCAATTAAAGCTGCCAACAACAAAGATTTTCTCAGGCGGACGCTAAAGTTTTAATTTATGCCTCAATTTGAATACAAAGCTAGGGACAATCAAGGCGATGTCGTTCAGGGGATTATTGACGCCCCCTCTGAGAATGTAGCTGCATCAGTTTTGGTTGACAAAGGAATGATAGTATTGTCGTTAACAGAAAAGAAAGAGGGTGGATTTTCCCTTGACTTGCCTTTTTTAAATAGAGTTAAAGCAAAGGATTTGGTGGTTTTCTCTCGCCAATTAGCTGTGATGGCTTCTGCTTCTGTGCCAATTGTTCAAGCTTTGCGGATTTTGGTCAATCAAACTGAAAATCCTCGTTTGAAGGTAATCGTTTCTGATGTGGCAGATGAAGTTGATGGCGGAGCTAAATTATCTCAAGCGCTGGCTAAATACCGCAAAGTCTTTTCTGATTTTTATATTGCAATGGTAAGGTCAGGGGAGACTAGTGGACGCTTGGATGATGTATTGAATTATTTGGCTGACCAGCAAGAAAAGGACTATGATCTTTCAGCCAAAATCAAAGGGGCGATGATTTACCCAGCTTTTATTTTATCTGGTTTGTTTGTTGTAGGTGTTATAATGATGATTTTTGTTGTGCCTAAGCTAACAGCTATAATTTTGGAGTCAGGAGCTGACCTTCCTGTTACGACCAAGATTCTTATTTTTATTTCTGATTTTATGAGATCCTATTGGTATATTTTGTTGTTGATTTTAGTTGGTGCGATTGGCGGGTTGGTTTGGTTTTCTAAGCAAAAGACAGGCAGGGTTGTGATTGACCATTTAAAACTAAAAGTCCCTATTTTTGGCGGATTGTGGAAGAGGATATATTTAGTGCGAATGACCAGGTCGCTTTCAACCCTGATTGCAGGAGGAGTGCCTTTAACCACAGCTTTAGAAATAGTGGCTGATGTTGTTGGTAATTATGTTTATGAAGATTTGGTTAGGCGCACTATTCGAGAGGTTGAAGATGGCAACAGTGTGGCGACTTTGTTTTTAAAATCAAATGATGTGCCAGCAATGATATCGCAAATGATGAGCGTGGGGGAGCAGACTGGTCGGTTGGACGAAATTTTAGGAAAAATAACTGATTTTTATAGCAGGGAAATAGAAAATATGGTAGCCAATATGGTTAGTTTGATTGAGCCGATGATTATGTTAATGATGGGCGTTGGGGTTGGATTGATGGTGGCGGCTATTATTATGCCGATGTATCAGCTGGCCACTAGTTTTTAATTTTTTGCTTATTTGTTTGTTTATTTTTTATTTATGTGCTATAATAATAAAGCTAGTGGAAAACTAACCAAAAAGGTCGATTTAATTTTCAGATAATTTTTTACTCGCGGCTTGTCGGTGTAAAAAATTATCTGAGCATCCTCTATATAGAAAGGAGGTGACTATATGAACAAAAAAGGTTTTACTTTGATTGAGTTGTTGGTGGTTATCGCCATTATTGGTTTACTTTCAACTTTGGCGGTAGTATCACTTAACAACGCTAGACAGAAATCACGTGACTCCAAGCGTGTAGCTGACGTTAAACAAATCCAGACCGCTCTTGAGCTTTATTATAATGATTGTAACAACTATCCTGAAACTTTAGCTACCACCGCTTCCAACGGTTGTCCAAGTGGTACTACTTTAGGAACATTTATGGCGCAGATTCCAACTGCACCAACCCCAGCTGATGGTAGCTGTACTACTGCTCAAAATACTTATACTTACACTGCTAGCGGTAATGCCGCTTGTGACGGTTCAGGAAATGACGGTGTTTGTTCATCTTATAGTTTGACTTTCTGCCTCGGATCTGATACTGGAGAATTGTCCTCTGGTCCACGCACTGCCACCCCATCTGGTATTCAATAAGATTGGGTGTAGCAATAGCAATTCACCCCGCCTGCTTGGCGGGGTGAATTTTATTTTTTGTGTTATAATTTAAGTATGGGTTTTATTTATTTTTTGCTGGGAACAATTTTGGGCAGTTTTCTTAATGCTGTTTTTTACCGATTGCCTCGGCAGATGTCAGCAAAATGGGAAAGGTCAATTTGCCCTAATTGTGGCCATGTTCTTAAATGGTATGATTTGATTCCTGTTGTTAGCTTTGTCTGGCTCAGGGGCAAATGCCGCTACTGCCACAGCCGTATCAGTTTTATTTATCCAGCGGTTGAATTGGTAATGGGAGGGCTGCTGTGGTTGGTTTGGTACGTATTTGTTCAAAGAAAACAAATAATTCAACCAGTCCCTGCCAATTTATCAGAAATTATTTTTCTGTTGGGGGTGGTATTTTTATTATGGGCGCTAGTTTTTATTTTTTTGTATGACTTTAAATATTATTTGATTTTGGATAAAATTGTTATCCCGACTATTTTAGTTGCTTTTGTTTGGCAGTTGAGTCAGGATTTTAGCCTGGATAATTTAGCCAAAGTGACACTTGGCGCTGTGGTTGGCGGTGGGTTTTTTGCGGCGCAATTTATTATTTCTAAAGGCAGATGGATTGGCGGCGGTGATATCAGATTGGGAGCTTTATTGGGCGCTATGTTAGGGTGGCCTTTGGTTGTGTTAGCTTTGGTTTTGGCTTATTTTTTAGGGTCGGCAGTGGCGATTGGCTTACTTGTGAGCGGCAAGAAAAAATGGGGAAGTCAGATTCCTTTTGGCACTTTTTTGGCTGTGGCAGCGATTATTACATTATTTTTTGGTTATGATATTTGGCAGTGGTATTGGTCATTATCTTTTTAAGTGTTTATGTTGAGAGCGCGACACAACAATAGAGCTTTTACTTTGGTTGAGCTTGTTATTTCTTTGGGTATTTTTGTTGTTATTACTTTGTTGTTAATATCAAATTTTAAGATTGGCGATCGTCGATCTGCTTTGCGGATGTCAGCCCAAGAGATAGCCAGCGCTTTACGGCGGGCCCAGAATTTATCTTTGACCGCAACCCCCCTGCCCAATGGAACAATTCCTTCTGCTTATGGAATAAGATTTTCCCCTGATGCGTCGTCTTATTTTTTATTCGCTGACTTTTCTTCTCCTGCCAACAATGTTTATGATACCTCATCCGATCAGGTAGTTGTGAACTATAAGTTAAATAATGAGGTTTATATTAGTGCTGTTAATGTTCCCCAAATAAAAAATGGGTCTTGCCAAGACATAAATCCTCCCGATTTGGATATTGCTTTTACTGTGCCTGAGGCATTTGTTTATTTTAATGGTGTACAGCCATTGGGGCAGGGCAATGAGTCAGACAGCAACTATTGCGGCCCTTACAATCCGACTTGGGTTGAATTGAGCAGTAAAACAGTTAATAATAAAATAAAGGTATATGTAAATTGGATTTCCGGACAAGTTTCTATTTCAGATTTATATTAATTTATGTTTGTGGTTAAGAACAATTTAGGTCAGGGGCTGATTGAGGTAATAGTTGCTATTGCTATCATCGCTTCTGGTTTGACAGCCGCGTTGAGTTTAACCTCAACTGCAACTAAGGGCAGCCGTATTTCTACCCAGCAGATTGTTGCCGCCAA
Organism: Patescibacteria group bacterium; assembly: GCA_015485755.1. Classification (GTDB taxonomy): domain Bacteria; phylum Patescibacteriota; class Patescibacteriia; order S139-126; family S139-126; genus S139-126. Next base: position 6,854 of record WFTD01000004.1, read on the forward strand.
TCTTGCTAGGGAGGGGGTTGAAATTGTGCGTAATATTCGCGACTCCAATTGGCTGCAGAACAATAATTGGTTAACAGGTTTGGTTAGCGGCACTGATTATAATGGCGTTCTGCGGTATAACCAATCAACTGACACTTGGTCAATTGATTTCACTAGCAATGCAATGGGAAGCAACACCGAATTGGTCCGTAGTGCCAGCGGCAGGTATTTATCAATACTGGATGATCCCAATGGGTACAAGACTGGTTTTAACAGATTCTTAGAAATGGCATTGATTTGTGAAAACCCCAGTAACAATAACATAGTTATAAGATATACTGGCCAAAGCTGTCCCAATGGATATACCAATATTGGCCTGAAAGTGATAAGCCAAGTTGATTGGCTGGAAGACGGCAAAACTAAAACTTTTATGATTGAAGAAAATTTGTATAATTGGCATTAAGTATGAAATTTTTTTTAGACGACAATAAGGGTTTTACTTTAATGGAAATTGTGGTAGCGATGGCTTTGTTTGTGGTAGCGGTGGTTTTGTTAGTTGATATTTTTACCGTTACCCAAAAGACTCAGATAAAATTATCAGGCAAGACCAGAGTTCAAGCTGACGCTCGTTATGTAATGGAGATAATCGCTCGTTATGCCCGCAACTATCGGATTGATTATGATTACATTATAAACAGAGAAGGGGGTGAGCCAATACCAGCCCAGCTTACTTATTTGCCTTTGCGGGATGAGGCTGACAATTTGATTTTATTTGAGAGTTCAACTTCTGCCAATGTGTGTCCTAGCGGCGTGTCTGAATGCTTGGCTATCCAGCGCAATAATTCAGCCTGGGCTAGCATCACGCCGGCTGGCGTTAATATTCAGAGTATTTCTTTCTTTATATCTCCTCGGCAGGATCCCTTTGCAATTGATTTAACTGCCGGCGGGTATAAAAGTGATAATCAGCCCAAAGTAACCATCATTCTCATTTCGGAGTCTGCTGCTGTGAGGGAAGGGGAGAAGGAAACAAATTATTTGCAAACAACGGTCAGCTCAAGAGTTTATAAGCGCTATTAATTATGTCAAATAAACATTACAATTTGATTGCTAATCAAGGAGGAACGGCTCTGCTTTTAGCTTTAATTATATTAAGCGGTGTTTTGGCAGTAGGATCAGTAATGATAAAAGTTGTTATTCAAGATTTGCAACAGTCGCGCAATTTAGATTATTCAATCGTTGCTTATTATGCAGCTGAATCAGGAGCTGAAAGGGCTTTGTATGGGTGGCGCAAGCAATCAGACAAAAGTTATTTTTCCAATTGTTCCGAATTGGTTGATAAGGTTAATTGGCAGTGCCAAGCCGTCACCCAAACAGTAAATGAGTTGTATTTCCCCTCTTTGTTTCAGTTGAGAGTCAAAGAGATCCCCCTTTATGACCCAGCTGATCTGGCCATAAGTGCAGGCGTTGACAGAATGACTGTGAATTGGCAGGACAAAAACCCTTCCCCAATAAATTTAGAAGAGCCTTGGTTGGAAGTAACTTTGCTTGGTTGGCCTGCCGGAACTTCCCTGGATTTTGTCAATAGCAGAGAGGTGATTAAACGGGTATTTTCTTGCTCGCCGGTAGTTGCGGGTGGGGCTGAATGCAGTAGCGCTACAGTTGACAATTTTATTACTACCAACAGTTATATTGTCCGCCTCAAACCTTTGTATGATGATATTTCTCAGGTTAGGGTAAAATTTTATGATAGTGGTGGCAATGAGGTTGACTTGTCATCATATTTATTAACAGCCAATTTTACCGGCACTTATCAAAGCGCCAATCAGGCTTTACGTTTGCAAATTCCTTTAACTGATCCAGCGTCAAATATGTTTGATTATGTTATTTTTGCTGAGGAGGATATTGATAAAATATTTTAAATGATAAATTAAATGAATAAGGCTGAAGCCAAAAAAAGAATAGAAAAATTAAAGCAAGCTATCAATAAATATAGCTATGAGTACCATGTTCTTGATAAATTATCAATTCCCGAGTCAGTTTGGGATTCTTTGAAAAAAGAGCTAGCTGACCTAGAGAGACAGTTTCCAGATTTAATTACCCCCGACTCTCCCACGCAGAGAGTCAGCGGCCAACCGCTTGATAAATTTGTTAAGGTTCAACACAAAACCCCAATGCTGTCTTTGAATGATGCCTTTGGCAAGGATGATGTTAAAGATTGGATGGAGAGAGTGGAGAGGCTGGCTAAGCAAAAATTATCTTATTTTTGCGAACCAAAAATGGATGGTTTAGCCATCTCTATTATTTATAAAAATGGCCTGTTTTATCAGGCGGCTACTCGAGGCAATGGCCAAATAGGTGAAGATGTTACTTTAAATGTAAAAACAATTGAGTCAGTACCTCTGAGATTGTATGATATTGGCATAGATTATCCTGAAGAGGTTGAAGTACGAGGGGAGGTTTATATGACCAAACAAGCTTTTGCTGAACTAAATAAAAAGCAAAGAAAAAAGGGGGAGCCAGAGTTTGCCAATCCCAGAAATGCTGCAGCTGGTTCTATTCGCCAGCTTGATCCTCGGCTTGCCGCTGAGCGCAATCTTAGTTTTATGGCTTATGATTTGGTAACTGACTTGGGGCAGACAACCCACCAGCAAGTTCACCAATTTTTAAACAAGATGGGCTTTAGGGCAGGCGATTATTTGCAGTTGTGCAGTGACTTGGATGAAATAATGTCATTTTTTGCCAAACTGGAAAAATTAAGGGGAAAATTACCTTATTGGATAGATGGAGTTGTTATAACAGTTAATGATTTGGCAGTGTTCAAATCGTTGGGTGTGGCTGGCAAAGCTCCGCGAGGGGCATTGGCCCTGAAGTTCCCAGCGGAGCAGGCTGCCACCAGAGTAAAAGATGTTATCATTCAAGTGGGGCGGACTGGAGTTTTGACTCCGGTAGCAGTATTGGAGCCGGTGCAGCTTGCCGGTACAGTTGTATCACGGGCCAGTTTGCATAATTTTGATGAGATAAAGAGATTAGGACTAAAAATTGGCGATACAGTTATTGTGCAGAAGGCAGGCGATATTATACCAGATATTGTCAAAGTTTTGCCGGAGTTAAGAACGGGAGAGGAAAAAGAAGTTAGAGTACCGCGCCGTTGTCCTATTTGCCGCTCGCCCGTAGTTAGGCCAAAAGGGGAGGTTAATTATTATTGCAGCAATAAAAATTGCTTTGCAATTCAACGGGAGCATATTTATCATTTTGTTTCCAAGCCAGCTTTTAATATTGAAGGATTGGGGCCTAAAATAGTTGATCAACTATTAGATGAGGGGTTGATAAAAGATGCTAGTCAGATTTTTGATTTAACCGAAGGAGATTTATTGCCTTTGGAAAGGTTTGCTGACAAATCAGCTGCCAATTTGATTCAATCTATTCAAAAATCAAAACGACTGCCCCTGTCAAGATTTTTGTATGCTTTGGGCATCAGGCATGTGGGAGAACAGACGGCAGTTGCTTTGGCTCGCCATTTTGGCAGTTTGGATAAAATAATGTCAGCAAGCATTGATCAATTTAAGCAAGTTCCTGATGTTGGAGAGGTGGTGGCAGAGAGTATTTATAA
>WFTD01000005.1 GCA_015485755.1 Patescibacteria group bacterium
AGACAGAAGGCAGTTGACCAGAGATATGGAGGAGGACATAAGTTTTTATTTATTTTTTTGGCAATAGCCTATATTTTTTCTTGGGTAATTGTTTTTTGGCGGTACCGAAAGTTGAAGCGAGAAATAGATGCAGTTGACCAGGCTATTCGGGCGGCCAAGATAAGAGAAAATAAAGATAAGAACAAATAGTTATGTGGGAATGGTTACGCATTACAGCTGAAAAGCCTAGTTTGCAACCTGATATATTGTTTTATCTGGGTAATTTTCCTATCACCAGTTCAGTTATAACTTCATTTGTAATTGTTTTGCTGGTGTTGATCGCTGGTTTTTATTTAAGAAAAAAAGTTAGTTTGATACCGTCCAAATGGCAAATAGCAGTTGAAAGTTTATATGATAGCACTTTGAAGTTGGTTGACCAAATAACTGCCAATCGTAAATATTCAGAGAAGATTTTTCCTTTGATTGCCGCTTTATTTTTGTATATTGGCATTGCCAATCTTATTAGTTTGACCCCAGGATTGACAGCTTTTAGTATTGACGGCAAGGAATTATTCCGCAGTCCTACTAGTGATTTTAACACTACCTTTGCTTTAGCTCTGGCAATGTTGATTTTGGTTCAAATTGAGAGTATTCGCGATTGGGGGGTTTGGGGGTATTTTACTAGATTTGTTCAGATTCCTCAGCTTGTTAATAGTTTTAAGCAGGGGATTGGCGCTGGTATGGTTGGCATAGTCAATTTTTTTATTGGTTTGCTTGATGCTGTATCTGAAGTTGCTAAGGTAGTGTCATTGTCAGTGCGTTTATTTGGCAATATGTATGCGGGTGAGATTTTGATGATTATTATTATGGCCGGTTTTGCTTACTTTTTGCCGGCAGTTTGGGTTGGAATGAGTATTTTTGTTGGAATTGTTCAGGCAATTGTTTTTGGCGCGCTGGTAGCAGCTTATTATACTATTGCAATGAAAGGAGCGGAGGAAGTTGAAAAAAAATAATTTTATAAAAAAATAATTAATAAAATAATTAAGATAATTAATAATTAATCGTAAAAAATATGGCAGTCGATCCAAATGCAATCGATTCACAAACCATCATTGAAGCCGCGCGGCTCATTGGTAAAGGTCTGACCACCATTACTATGGGAGGATCAGGTATTGGTGAAGGTTACTTAATTGGTAAGGCATTGGAGGCAATGGGACGCAATCCAGAGATGGAAGGCTCTTTGTTTACCAAGATGCTCATTGGAGTGGCAATGGCTGAGTCCACTGCAATTTATGCTTTTGTCGCTTTCTTTATTATTTAATTTTACCAATTGCAGTAAATATAAAATTACAATTCTATGAATATTTTGGATATTCTAGCTAAAATAGGTTTTGATTGGCGCATGGCCGCAGCGCAGTTGGTTAATTTTTTGATTATTTATTATTTGGTCAAGCGTTATTTATTTCCTCCTTTGGTAAAAGCCATACAAGAGAGGCAAAAGACCATTGAGGAGGGCGTGAATAAAGCCAAAGAAGCTGAGACCAAATTGATGCTGGCCTCGCAAGAGTATGAGGATAGGTTGAGTGAGGCCAGAGCTAAGGCCAGAGAGATAATCAACTCTGCCTATCAGGAAGCAGAAGAGATTACCAAACAAGCTCGGGGCAGGGCAGAGATTGAAGCCAAACAGATGATCAAAGCAGCTCAAGCAGAGATTGACAAACAGCGTGAGCAAGCTGAGAGAGAGTTGAGGGCGTATGCAGTGAAATTGGCTACTTTGATAGCAGAAAAATTAATGCGCAAATCAATTGACGAGCAAACCCAAGCTCAAATTATCAAAGAATTGAGTAAATAATATGAGACCTAACGCTGAAATTTTAGCTCGAGTAGTGTGGAATTTAGCTCAAGATAGATCCTTGCCAGCAGAGGAGAAGGTTGATAAGTTTATTGCTTATTGCCAAAAGTATAACTTGTTTTACTTATTGCCCAAGGTATTATTTTTGTTGAGGTTAAAAAGGCAAAGATTAGGCGAGGAAGAAAAAGCACGGGTTATAACAGCATTGCCATTGGACAAAGATACGGAAAAATTCATTTGGCAGTTAGCCCAGATTGATAAACAGGCTGAAGTTGATGTTGAGGAAGACAAGAAAATTATTGGCGGTGTAATAGTAAAGTACCGCAATAAAATATTTGATGCTTCTTTGAAGACTCAATTAGAAAAAATAGTTCGTCATTTGAGCAATTAAATTTTTAATAATATGCAAATAGATAAAATTGTTAAACAGCTAGAAGATAAAATAAAAGATTATAAGCCAGAGGTTGATATTAGTGAGGTCGGCACTGTGATTGAGGTTGGCGACGGCATTGCCAGGATGTCTGGTTTGACTAACTGTCAGGCGTCAGAAATGCTTGAGTTTCCAGGCGGAACGGTAGGGGTAGCTTTGAATTTAGAGAACGAGACAGTAGGCGCAGTATTGTTGGGCGAATACACCCATATCAAAGAGGGAGACACAGTAAAGCGCACCGGCAGAGTGTTGTCAGTGCCGGTTAGTGATGAGCTTATTGGCCGGGTGTTAAATCCTTTGGGCCAGGCTATTGACGGCGGTGACGATCCCAAGCCAGCTGATTATTATTTAGTAGAAAAAATTGCTCCAGGAGTAATAGAACGCGAGCCAGTTGATACGCCAGTGCAAACGGGCATCAAGGCCGTTGATGCGATGATTCCTATTGGTCGAGGCCAGCGTGAACTTATTATTGGCGATCGCCAGACCGGTAAAACCGCTATTGCTATTGATACCATTATCAACCAGAAGGGTCAGGACATGATCTGTATTTATGTTGCCATTGGACAAAAAGAGTCCAAAGTTGCCCGAATTGTTGACAAGTTAAAGAGCATGGGAGCGATGGATTATACTGTAGTGGTGGTAGCTGGAGCTTCTGATCCTGCTTCTTTGTCTTATTTGGCTCCTTATGCTGGGGTGGCAATGGCTGAGTATTTTATGGACAAAGGCAAGGATGTTTTGATTGTTTATGATGATTTGTCCAAGCATGCTTGGGCTTACCGCGAGATATCTTTGTTGCTTAGACGTCCGCCGGGCAGAGAGGCTTATCCGGGAGATATTTTTTACCTGCATTCACGTTTGTTGGAGCGAGCTTGTAAGCGCAACAAAGAAGCCGGCGGCGGTTCTATCACAGCTTTGCCGATAATCGAGACACAAGCTGGCGATGTTTCCGCCTATATTCCTACCAATGTAATTTCTATTACTGACGGACAGATTTATTTGGAGACAGACTTGTTTTACCGCGGTGTTAGACCAGCTTTAAATGTTGGCCTTTCAGTTTCTCGTGTTGGTGGAGCGGCTCAGATTAAGGCCATGAAAAAGGTGGCTGGTAAGTTGAAATTGGAAATGGCTCAATACAGGGAACTGGAAGCTTTTGCTCAGTTCGCATCTGATCTTGATGCTGCGACCAAAAAGCAGCTGGAAAGAGGAATGAGGATAACAGAACTGTTAAAGCAGCCGCAGTATTCACCAATACCAGTGGCCAAGCAAGTAGCTATTATTTACGCGGCAGTTAATGGTTATCTTGATGATGTGGAACTAGATAACATCAAAAAGTGGGAGGATGATTTTTACAATTATTTGGATGCTTCCGCTCGGCCAACTTTAGAAAAAATTGAAAAGGACTGGAATGATGAAATTGAGAAAGAATTAAAAGAGGTTATTGAATCATTTAAATCAAGCAGATAATATGGCTATTTCTACAAAAATTATCAAGCAAAGAATTCGTTCTATCAAAAACACCCACAAAATGACGCGGGCAATGGAGATGGTTTCAGCCAGTAAGATGCGCAAAGCAGTCAATAGGTCATTGGCTAGCAGACCTTATGCTTGGCGGGCGCTTGAGTTGTTGATAAATATTTCTCGCGATCGGGTTGTTAACCATCCCTTGATGGAAAACAGAAAGAAAATAAATAGTGTGCTGTTGGTGATTGTCGGGTCCAATAAGGGGTTGTGCGGCAGTTTTAATGTTAATGTTTTTCGTTTTTTGCATGATTATGTTAAGAGCAACTCTCAATTTGAGATTAAGGCTGTGACAATTGGCCGTTATGCTGAGAGGTATGCCAAAAAATTAAATATCCCCGTAGTTGGCAGTTTTGTTGATTTTCATGAGGGGATTGAAGTTGAAGAAGTAAGAGGCGTATCAAAATTGGTGCAACAGGAATTTTTGTCAGGTAGTTGTGATAAAGTTCAGCTTATTTATACCAATTATGTTTCTGTGTTAAAAAATGAAGTTATCAACCGCGGTTTATTGCCAGTCCATCCTGACAATATCAGTTTTATGATTGAACATGCTGGCGGTGTTAAAGACAACCAAGACAGGCAAAGCGATAAAGTAGAGTCAATGTCATTGTATTTGTTTGAACCGTCAGAGGAGGAGGTTTTGAATTTGGTGTTGCCAATTTTGACCGAAGTGCAGATTTATCAGGGGATATTGGAGTCTCAGGCATCTGAGCATAGCGCGCGAATGATGGCGATGCGCAATGCTTCTGAGGCGGCTGAAGATATGATTAGAGAATTAACTTTAACTTACAATAAAGCTCGGCAGGAAAGCATTACCAAAGAAATATCAGAAATTTCTGCTGGAGCTGAAGCTTTAAGACAAGCATAATAATTAATTACCAAAGCAATGAATAAGGGAATAATAACTCAGGTGATTGGCGCGGTGGTAGATGTGAGGTTTGAAGAAAATCTACCCCCAGTGTATCAAGCATTAGAGGTTAAGAGAGGGGAGGAGACATTGGTGCTTGAGGTGCAGCAGCATTTGGGAATGAAGGAGGTTAGAACAATCGCCCTTGGTTCTACCGACGGTTTGGTTAGGGGGCAGGAAGTTGTTGACACAGGTGCGCCAATTTCAGTGCCAGTAGGACCAGAAACATTGGGTAGGATGTTTAATGTAACAGGCAATCCAATTGATGGTCGGGGGGAGGTAAAGACCAAAGAAAAATATCCCATTCATAGGCCAGCTCCTGAGTTTGTTAAACAATCTGTTAAAACGGAAATTTTGGAAACCGGCATCAAGGTTATTGATTTGTTATGCCCATTTTTGAAAGGCGGCAAAGTTGGTTTGTTTGGCGGTGCTGGTGTTGGCAAAACTGTCATTATTCAGGAACTCATTCGCAACATTGCCCAAGAGCACGGCGGTTATTCAATGTTTGCAGGTGTAGGTGAAAGAAGCCGTGAGGGTAATGACCTTTATTTAGAGATGACCGAATCAGGCGTTATTGATAAAACAGCTTTGATTTTTGGCCAGATGAATGAGCCGCCAGGTTCACGCGCGCGGGTAGCTTTAACTGCCCTTACTATGGCAGAGTATTTCCGCGATCAGGAGGGAAGGGATTTGTTGTTGTTTATTGATAATATTTTCCGTTTCACCCAAGCTGGTTCTGAGCTTTCAGCTTTGCTGGGCAGAATGCCGTCGGCAGTTGGTTATCAGCCTACTTTAGCAACTGAAATGGGAGAGTTGCAGGAACGCATTACTTCTACTGATAAAGGATCCATCACTTCAGTGCAGGCGGTTTATGTCCCGGCCGATGACTTAACCGATCCGGCTCCAGCCACTACTTTTGCCCACCTTGACTCTACTGTAGTATTGTCCCGCTCATTAGCTGAACTTGGCATTTACCCAGCTGTTGACCCATTGGATTCCAGCTCTACAATTTTGGATCCAGTGATGGTGGGAGATGAGCACTATCAAGTAGCTCGGGAAGTGCAACGGGTGCTCCAGCGCTATAAAGATTTGCAGGATATTATCGCAATTTTAGGTATGGATGAATTGTCTGATGAGGATAAATTAACAGTAGCCCGAGCGCGTAAAATTCAAAGATTTTTATCCCAACCGTTCTTTGTAGCTGAGCAGTTTACTGGTATGCCAGGTAAATATGTGCCGCTGTCAGAAACCATCAAAGGATTTAAGGAGATATTGGCAGGAAATTATGATGATGTTCCAGAACAGGAATTCTATATGAAAGGGACAATTGATGAAGTGAAAAAATAATTTATGGAAAAGATAAATTTTAAAATTATTACCCTGGAAAGAGTTGTTTATGAAGATGAGATTGATCAGGTTACTATTCCCACGCAAGCGGGGGAAATAACAGTGTTGGCGCGCCACACTCCCTTGGTATCTTTGTTAAAGCCAGGGGAGCTCAGAATTAAAAAAGATGGGTATGATGTATTGTTGTCAGTATCTACTGGTTTTGTTGAGGTTAGGCCAAAAAGCGAGGTGGTTATTTTGGCTGATACAGCTGAGAGAGCGGAAGAAATTGATTTGGAGAGAGCGGAAGAAGGCAGAAGAAGAGCAGAGGAAATGCTCAAAGAAAAAGAGCGGCTTGATGATGTTCAGTTTGCCCGCCTGCAGGCTCAACTGGAAAAGGAGCTGGCCCGTCTAAAGGTTGGCCGCCGTTATCGCAAGTTGCGTTCATAGTAATTGGTGTGGTTATTTTAAAAAAATCGCTCAAGTTGAGCGATTTTTTGTTTGTTTATTTGTTTATTAGCTGTTGCATTTTTTCTCGGGCAATTTTTTCAGCTTGTTCCAAATCAGCACCCTCAGGAAAAAGCATAACAATTTTTATATTTGGCAATTGCAAGGCTTCTTGCAGGTTGCGGTCATACATGGTCGCTTCAGCTTCAAAAGACGCGATAGCTCGGAGATAATTTTTATTGTTGTACTGAAAAATGATAAAGATGAAGCCAGCTGTTTGGCCGTTAGTGTAGTCAATAAACTCTGCCTCAGTGAACTCTTGCAAATTTCTTTTTAAATCCTGCCAAAAATTGTCAATCCCTTCTTTTTGTTGTTTTTTAGGTGCCATTTTATCCCCTCTTTTTTGGGTTTATATTACTTTAGTTTATTATTTTGTTTTTGTCAATGAGAGTGGTAAAATGGAGTTGCAGATTTAAGATATAAGATTTATGATTTATGAATAATGTCAATCTTAAATCATAAATCATAATTCACAAATATTTATTTTTATGGAAATAGATCTATCTAAATTAAACCCAGAGCAACGTTTAGCCGTAACGCATGGTAAGGGCCCGCTTTTGATTGTGGCTGGGGCAGGCACAGGCAAGACCACTGTTATCACCCAGCGGATTAGCTGGTTGATAAAGGAGCAAGGGCTTTCTCCTGAAGAAATTTTAGCTTTAACCTTTACAGAAAAAGCTGCGGCAGAGATGGAAGAACGGGTTGATAGAGCCTTGCCTTACGGTTTTGTTGATCTTTGGATATCAACTTTTCATTCTTTTTGCGAAAGGGTTTTGAAAAGCCATGCTATTGACATTGGCTTGCCCAACAATTTTAAATTAATTGACCAAACCCAAGGCTGGCTCCTTATTAGGAAGAATTTGTCCAAATTTTCCCTTGATTATTATCGCCCCTTGGGAAATCCCACTAAATTTATCCATGCCTTGCTTAAGCATTTTTCGCGTTGCAAGGATGAGGAGATATATCCTGAGGATTATTTGGCTTATGCTGAAGAGTTAAAACTAAATTTGGATAATATGGAAGCAAGCGGTGGTCAGGCCAAAAAACGCCAGAGCCTAGACAATCTTGATCCAGAGGAAGTGGACCGTATCAATGAAATAGCCAATGCTTATCACACCTATCAGCAGCTGTTATTAGACAACAACGCTCTTGATTTTGGCGATTTGATAAATTATACCCTAAAACTATTCAAAACGAGGCCCAAAATTTTACAGAAATACCGAGAACAATTCAAATATATTTTGGTGGACGAGTTTCAAGATACCAACTGGGCTCAGTATGAATTGATTAAATTGCTGGCAGCACCAGCTAACAATATTACAGTAGTAGGTGATGATGACCAGTCTATTTATAAGTTTCGCGGCGCTTCAGTTTCCAATATTTTATTTTTTAAAAAAGATTACCCCAAGGCTAGGGAAATATTTTTGACAACCAACTACCGTTCCTACCAGAACTTATTGGATCTCTCTTATAATTTTATCACCCTCAATAACCCTGACAGGTTAGAGGTTAAACTAGCTGAAGGAAAATCTAAAAATAAATTGAGCAAAAAACTTAAGGCGCACAAACAAGGCCAAGGTGAAATTTTATTCCAATGGTTGCCTGATTTGGCCAGTGAGGCAAAATGGGTGGCTGATAAGATTATTTCTTTGCGGCAAAATTTGGGCGTAGATTGGAATTCTTTTGCTATTTTGGTTAGGTCAAATGATGCGGCCAGCGATTTTGTGCAAGAACTTGAAGAGAGAGATATTCCCGTGCAATTTTTGTCATCTCAAGGGCTTTATTTCAAGCCGGTGATTTTGGACATAATCAATTATTTGCGCTTATTGGATGATTATAGTGAATCGCCAGCTTTGTTTAGAATATTGTCATTGCCGCCACTTGCTTTGCCCCCAGCTGATATTATAACAATCACTCATTGGTCCAAGCGAAAAAATTGGTCTATTTTTGAAACATTAAAAAATATAGCTGTAATTTCTGATTTATCTCCCCAAACAGTTGTTAAGGTTAACAATCTATTGTCATTAATAAATAAGCATAGCGCCCTAGCCCAAGAAAAGCCTGTTTCTCAAGTAGTGTTGAGTTTTTTGGAAGATTCTGGTTATTTGCAGTATATTAGCAAACTGCCGGAACAAGAAGCCAAACAGATTAATAGTTATTTAAATCAATTCTATCGCAAGATAAAATCATTTGAAAAAGCTTTTGCTGACAATAAGGTGAGTGATTTTTTGTTGGAATTAGAATTGGAGATAGAGGCAGGTGACGCTGGTTCTTTGCAATGGGATCTAGAGGATGGTCCTGAAGCTGTGAAAGTAATGACCATTCATAGTTCTAAAGGGCTTGAGTTTGATTATGTTTTTTTGCCCAATTTAGTTGATAAGCGCTTCCCTACAATTGAGAGGTCAGAGCCAATTGCTTTGCCGGAGGCTTTGGTCAAAGAAATACTCCCTGAAGGAGACGCTCACCTGCAGGAAGAGAGAAGGCTTTTTTATGTAGCAATGACCAGGGCCAGGGAAGGAGTGTTCTTGTTGGGCAGTAGCGATTATGGCGGCGCAAAAAGCAAGAAACCAAGCCGGTTTTTATTTGAGCTTGGCTTAGTAAAGAAAGGTGATGATATAGCCGATCCGTCCGTTCCAACTTTACTCTCGGACAAACGCAGTTTAGCCAAAAGTGAAAAGAAAGAATTGACATTGACAATGCCAAAGACATTTTCCTATAGCCAGCTTAATTCATTTCAAAAATGTCCATTGCAGTATAAATTTGCTTATGTTTTAAAGATTCCGGTCAAAGGCAGTCACAGTTTAAGCTTTGGCCAGACCATTCATTTGACCTTGCAGAAGTTTTTTGAGCTAGTACAGTTAAAATCAGGCCAGAAGCAAACTAGCTTATTTAGCCAAAGCGGCAAGGCAGAAAAGATTGATTGGCCTAGTCTGGATGATTTGTTAAAAATTTATGATGAGGTTTGGATTGATGATTGGTATAGTTCAGCCCAGCAAAAACAAGAATTCAAAAATAAAGGCAGACAAGCTCTAACCCAGTTTTATCAGGAATGGCAAGAAACTAAGGTTATCCCCCGTTTTTTGGAAAAAGGATTCAAATTGCAGTTGGGTGAATATACGATTGTAGGTAAAATTGATCGGATTGATGTAACCCCAGAAGGCAAGTGGGAGATAATTGATTACAAAACAGGCAAAAGCAAAGATAAATTGGACTTCAAAACCAAAGAGCAATTGTTGATTTACCAATTGGCAGCTGAAGCCAGCAATCAGCCAGTAGATAAGTTAACCTATTATTATATTGAAGATGGAACCAGGCTAAGTTTTTTGGGTAAGGGCGATGATTTGGATAAAGTGCGCCAGGCTTTACTTGATACAATATCTGAAATAGGCAAAGGCAATTTTGACCCCAAGCCCAACACTTTTGTTTGCAGTAAATGCGATTTTAATAAAATTTGCGAATTTGCTAAGCATAAATAAAATTATGCACAAGAGATTAGAGCCATTGAAAAATGTTATCAATAAGTATTTGCAAAAAAAGGGCTTGCACCGCCAGGTTGAAGTCGCCTTAGCTTTGGAGGAATTTATAAAAATTGCCAAGTATATTTGGCCAGAGGAGATTGTAGAGCAAATGCGGCCGGCTTATATCAAGGATGGATTTTTGTATGTGGCTGTATTGAATTCAGTTTTAGGCCAAGAGATTAAGGTAAGAGAGGCTTTGTTAGTGTCAGAATTAAAACGAAGGTTAGGCAAGGATATTATCAAGGGAATAAAAGTAATATTATAATTTTTTTGGCTAATTTTAGCTTATATTTTTTTGGTTTTATCCCCACATTTTGCTTGTTTTATCCAGCTGAATGGAGTATAATAAAGGATAAGGAAAGCATTTTTTCTTATTATTTTTTTGTTTGTTTATGAGTTTAAAAAAGTATTTAATTTTAATGATAACAGCGACTTTAGCTTGCTACCTTGCTTTAGGTTTAGTCGTTGTTTATCTTAATCCTTATACTTCAGGCAGCCTGGCAATAGTCTTTTTTTATTTAAGTTTATTTTTGTCTGTGGTTGGCACTTTTGCCGTGGTTGGGTTTTTGATTAGGTCAAAATTTCTCCAGCATGAGCTTGTTTATCGTCAGGTTGCTATAACCTTCCGGCAGGCAGTTTGGTTGGGAATATTGACGGTAGTTACATTGTGGCTGCAGTCTCGTTCTTTGCTGACCTGGTATAATTTGTTGTTTTTAATTTTATTTTTGACAGTTTTTGAATTTTTCCTTTTGTCTTTGCGTAGTAAAAATTTTTAATTGTAGTTTATGGATATCGTAGAGGAAATAAAAGAGATAGCCCGAAGGGCCAAAGAGCAAGTTGAAAAGATTAACTCAGCCAGCGATTTGTTGTCTTGGGAGAAAAGTGTATTGGGCAGAAAGAGCAGACTGTCGCAACTGATGAGAAATATCAAAGACTTGCCTTTGGAACAGAGGAGGGAAGCGGGGCATATTGCCAATCAGGTTAAGCAGGAGTTGCAGGAAATTGCGGCAAAGTTAAAATCTAGTTTGCAGCAGGCAGAAAAACAAAAACAGGTTGATGTAACTTGGCCAGGGGAAAAGCCGCAGCGGGGACATCTTCATCCAGTTTCTTTGGTCCAGAGAGAATTAGAAGATATTTTTGCTAGTTTAGGGTTTATTATTGAAGACGGCCCTGAACTTGAATCTGAATATTATAATTTTGACGCTTTGAATATTCCCGCTTACCATCCAGCGCGAGATATGCAGGATACTTTTTTTACAGTTGGCGGTGATGTTTTGCGCACCCACACCTCTCCCATCCAAGTAAGAGCGATGCAAAAATATGGAGCGCCTTTGCGGTTGATTGCGCCGGGCAGGGTATTTCGCTATGAAGCTAGCGACGCTTCTCATGATTTTGTTTTTCATCAAGTTGAGGGATTGATGATTGATAAAGACATTTCCATTGCCAACTTGATAGCCATTGCCAAAGAATTCTTGAGTCGGATTTTTACCCAAGATGTTGAAGTAAGAGTACGTCCAGGTTTTTTCCCATTTGTTGAGCCAGGGTTTGAAATGGATTTGACTTGTATTTTGTGCCAAGGAAAAGGATGCTCTGCTTGCAAAAGGACGGGTTGGATGGAATTTATGGGTGCTGGATTGGTTCATCCGCGCGTGCTTGAGGCTGGCGGGATTGATCCGCAGGAATTTTCAGGCTTTGCTTTTGGCTTTGGTTTGGACAGGTTGATCATGCTGAAATATAGGATTGATGATATTCGTTTATTTCATTCTGGTGATGTCAGATTTTTACAACAATTTTAAATTTTATGAAAGTCGCTTTATCTTGGTTAGAAAAATTTGTTCAACTACCACCCAATTTGTCAGCTAAAGAAATAGCTGAAGCTTTAACTTTGTCTACCGTTGAGGTTGAAGAAGTAGTTGATTTGTCTGAACAGTTTAACAATATGGTAGTTGGTAAGATTGTAGAGATAAAACCTCATCCCAACGCTGATAAATTGAGGTTGGCAATGACTGATATTGGCGGAGGTGAGATTAAACAAATTGTTTGCGGAGGAACAAATTTATTTACTGGTATGTTGGTGGCAGTCGCTTTGCCTGGCTCATTTGTCAAATGGCACGGTCAAGGGGATTTGGTCAAATTAGAAAAAGCCAAGATTAGAGGAGAGGAAAGTTTTGGTATGATTTGCGCAGCTGAGGAGATTGGCTTGGCTGATTTATTTCCGCAAGCAACTGGCACTGAGATTATAAATTTGTCTTTTTTAGAGGTTGAACCAGGCACTCCTTTGGGCAAAGCCCTTTCTCTTGATGATTTTGTTTTGGAAATTGACAACAAATCACTAACCAACCGCCCTGATTTGTGGGGGCATTATGGAATAGCAAGGGAGCTATCTGCTATTTATCAAGTTGACTTGGGCAAAGTGCCAGTTGACAGGATAAATATAGATAATAAGAGCAATATTTTGCGGGTAAATATCAAAAGCAGTGATTGCCGTCGGTATTTGGGAGCAATGGTGCAAGGGGTGAAAGTTGGCCCCTCTCCTTGGTGGCTGGCAAGTCAGTTGTTCAAAGTTGGCATTCGTCCGATAAATAATATAGTAGATTTGACCAATTATGTTATGCTTGAACTGGGACAGCCTTTGCACGCCTTTGATGCTAGTTATATTCCCGGCGGGGATATTGTGGTTAGGCCAGCTAATTCTGATGAGCCTTTCCAGGCTTTGGATGGCAAGGAATATAAATTGTCAGCCACTGATTTGGTCATTGCTAACCATAAACAGCCAATCGCTTTGGCTGGCATTATTGGCGGAGCTGATTCGGCTATTTCAGATGTAACATCGGCGGTTATATTTGAGTCAGCTAATTTTGATCCGGTTACTATTCGCAGGTCATCTAAACGTTTGGGTATTAGAACTGACAGTTCAGCTCGTTTTGAAAAAGGGTTGGATCCGGAATTGGCTTATTTGGGGATGAGGCGAGTTTTGACATTGGTTAGCAAGTTATTTGATGAGGTTAAGATTGAAGCGGTGGTAGATAATTACCTTGAACCCTTGCAGCCAGCAGTAATTACAGTTAATTTAGACTTTCTTAATAAGAAAATTGGACAAGAGATTGATATATCTGAGGCGGCAGATATTCTGCGGCGGCTTGATTTTAGCACCAAAGTAAAAGGCAAGACAATGGAAATAAAGGTTCCTACTTGGAGAAGCACAGGTGATATTAGTTTGCCTGAAGATATTGTGGAGGAAGTGGCTCGGATTTTGGGATATGGAAATATTAGACCATCCTTGCCAATAGTTAAGCTCTATCCGCCTCCTCCAGACAGGATGCGAAAATTGAAGCGGCAGATAAAAAATTATTTGACCTTTTCGGCTGATTTGACTGAAGTGCTCAGCTATCCTTTTGTAGATGAGGTGGTTAAAGATAAGTGGGGGTTTAATGATGGCGATTTGGTATACCTGCAAAATCCAATTGCCTCTAATTTAAACATTTTAAGACCAACACTACTTCCTAACCTGCTTAAATTTTTATTAGATAATATGCGCTGGCAGGAGCAGGTAGGGTTGTTTGAAATAGGAAGAGTTTTTCGGTATCAGCCCAGTGAATGGCCTCGCACCCCCAAAGGGGACAGTTTCTTGCCTTGGCAGGATTATCACCTGGCTTTTGGTTTGGCTGGAAAAAGCGCAGAATATTATCTGCGGGCCAAAGGGATTGTTGAAGGACTGCTTGATTATTTGCATATTAGTGATTACAAGTGGCAAGAGGCTGGCGACGAGTTTGCTGTAGAGATGGGCAAGACATTACAGCTTTATTTGCTTATAAACAATGAGAATATTGGCAGTATTTTTATCCCCAATCAAGATTTGATTAAAGCTTATGATATTGAAAGCGAGGTAGTAATGGGAGAGTTTAATTTTAATATTTTAGCTCGCAATTATCATTCGCAACATCAATATACGCCCCTGCCAAAATACCCCAGCGTTGTTTATGATTTGGCTGTAATTTTTCCTAGTGAAGTTAAATGGGAAGAAATAGTTGGGGTGATAAAGTCAGCTAGCAATTTGGCAAGAAAGATATACCCTTTTGATGTTTATCATGGCAAGCAAATTCCAGCTGGACATAAGTCAATTGCTTTCACGATTGAGTTTGCTGATCCTGACAAAACTTTAACCAGCAGTGAGGTAGAAGCGGAGATAAAGAACATTCTTAAGTTGTTGGATGAAAAATTGGGAGGGAAGTTAAGACAAAATTAATAAAAGAATTATGCCAAAAAAACAGACTTCAAAAAAAACTGCTAAACCAAAAAAGAAAGTAGACTATGGCGCTGATCAAATAACTGTACTTGAAGGACTGGATCCGGTTCGTAAGCGTCCGGGTATGTATATTGGCAATACTGCCAAAGAAGGTTTGCATCATTTGATTTGGGAAGTGGTGGATAATGCTATTGATGAAGCAATGGCAGGCAGGTGTGATCGGATTATTGTTCGTTTGTTGCCGGATGGAATGGTTTCAGTAGAGGACAACGGCGCTGGCATCCCGGTGGAAAAGCATAAGGTTACCAAAGTTTCAGCTTTGGAGACTGTTATGACCAAACTCCATGCTGGCGGTAAGTTTGGCCAGGGTGGTTATAAAGTGTCAGGCGGTCTGCACGGTGTAGGCGTGTCAGTAGTCAATGCTTTGTCTGAGTATATGAAGGCTGAGGTCAAAAGAGAAGGAAAATTGTGGCGACAAGAGTATGTTAGGGGCAAGCCTAAATACAAGGTCAAAGCAGTTGGCAAAGCCAAAGATACCGGAACAATTGTTACTTTTAAGCCCGATCCAGAGATATTTACCGTTCTTGATTTTGATTGGCGTTATATTTTAGATCACTTGCGCCAGCAGGCTTATTTAACCAAAGGGGTAAAAATAACAGTGGTTGATGAAAGAGAGCCTGATTGGAAACTTCCTTATACTTTTTATTTTGAAGGGGGGATAGCATCTTATGTTAGGCATTTGAACCGAGCTAAACAGGCTCGTCATCCCAATGTTTTTTATGTTGATAAAAGTTTAGATGATATCCAGGTTGAGGTTGCTTTGCAGTATGTAGAGGAGTACAACGAAACAACAATTAGTTTTGCCAATAATATTTACACAGTGGAGGGGGGTATGCATCTGCAGGGATTCAAGACAGCTCTTACCCGCACTTTGAATAAGTATGCCCGCGATAAAGGTCTGCTCAAAGAGAAAGACGGCAACTTGACCAGCGATGATGTTAGAGAGGGATTGACTGCGGTTGTGTCGGTTAAGTTGAAAGAACCTCAGTTTGAAGGTCAGACCAAAGCTAAGTTGGGCAATGCTGAAGTGCGCCCAGTAGTTGATAGTATTATTAGCAAATACTTCCTTACTTTTTTAGAAGAACACCCGCGTGACGCTGAGGCTATCATATCTAAATGTTTGTTGGCGCAGCAAGCGCGTAAAGCGGCGCGAGTAGCGCGAGAATCAGTTTTGCGTAAGGGCGCGTTGGATGGTCTAACTTTGCCGGGCAAGCTAGCTGATTGTTCAACCAGGTCAGCTGAAGGTACAGAGCTTTTTATTGTTGAGGGTGATAGTGCTGGCGGCAGCGCTAAGCAAGGCAGAGACAGGGAATTTCAAGCTATTTTACCTCTCAGAGGAAAGATTTTGAATGTAGAGAAGGCTAGACTTGATAAAATGTTGGCTAATAATGAGATAAAGTCATTAGTCATAGCTCTTGGTACAAATATTGGCGAAAAATTTAATATTGATGATTTGCGTTACGGCAAAATAATTATTATGACTGATGCTGATGTTGATGGCGCTCATATCCGCACTTTGCTTTTGACCATCTTTTACCGTTATTTCCCTGAAATTATTGCCCGCGGCCATTTGTACATAGCCCAACCTCCATTGTACAAAATTCAAAAAGGCAAAGTTGTTAAGTACGCTTACAGTGATGAAGAAAAGGAAAAAATTTTGCGGGAAGATTTTGGTGTTAAGCAAGAACAAGGCAGGGGAGAGTTGGCCGAGGGCGGATCAGAGGGGGAGGAGAGAACTATTTCAGGTGTAACAATTCAGCGTTACAAAGGTTTGGGTGAGATGAATCCCGAACAATTGTGGGAAACTACTATGAATCCATCTTCTCGGGTTTTGTTGAGGGTTACAGTAGAGGATGCAGCTCGAGCTGATGAGGTATTTTCAATCCTTATGGGAAGTGATGTCTTGCCGCGCAAAAAATTTATTTCAACTCACGCCAAGGCCGTCAAGAATTTGGATGTGTAAAATATGGCAGTTAAATCAATCAAAACAAAAAATTTAGTATGGCACAATGTGCTGGAGCTTGACAGCGATTCTTTGCAATGGCTGAAGAAAGAATTTAATTTCCATTCTTTGGCTATTAAGGATTGCCAAGGTGATTTGCAGCACCCCAAGGTTGATTATTATAAGGGGTATGTTTTTTTAGTGGTTCATTTTCCGGAAATCGATCACAAAAACAATATTATCAGAACATTGGAGGTTGATATTTTTGTTGGCAAGAATTTTGTTATCACAATTCAAAAACAAAAAAACAAATCCCTTAATAATATTTTTTATCGTCTCACCACTAACATTTATGCTCGTAATTATTTTATGAGTGAAGGCTCGGCATTTTTTTTGTATAGAATTTTAGATGAAATGTATCGTAAATTTAGCACTGTAACTCGGTATGTTTATGCTAAAATTGACGAAACTGAGAGGCAGATTTTTGGTGATGAAACAACCGCTTCTATCAAACGTTTAGCTGATTTGAGAAGAATGGTATTGAAACTGCGTCTTATGCTTGACCCGCAAAAGGTAGTTATTAGCTCTTTGCAAAGGGCTAAGGTTGATTTTTTTCCGTCAGAGGTTGAACTTTATTTTGAGGATATTAGCGATTTTTTTGAAAAAATATGGGCAATTTTAGAAAACCAAAAAGACCTGGTTGATGGTTTGTATGATACAAATGAATCTATGCTGTCTTACCGTATGAACAGAGTGATTCAAGTTTTGACTATTTTTTCAGTAGCAATGCTTCCTTTGACTTTATTAACTGGTTTTTATGGAATGAATATTCCTTTGCCGTGGGCCAACCATCCTTTGGTGGTGTATAGTATTTTTATATTGTTGATTTTGGCGATAATTGGGGTGATTGTGTATTATCGCCGCCGTAATATCATTTGATTTTTAAATTGACTTTTCCCCTTGATTTTTATTTTATTTTGTTGTACACTCAAATTAAGACCCCGCCGCAGGGGTTTTAAAAAACTTGATTTTTTATAGAAAATAGCTAACTTTAGCCAAAATGGTAAACAAAATTACCCAATATTTTATTGATGCAAAGGCTGAGCTCAAAAAAGTCACTTGGCCAACCAAAAAAGAGGCTATCAACTCTTCAATTTTGGTTATTGTCATATCAATCTTGACAGCGGCTTTTTTGGGGGCGGTTGACTACCTTCTTAATTTGATTTTGGAAAGATTGGTTTATTAAATTAAAATTATGTCAAAACAGCCAATTAGCAACAAACCACGTTGGTACGTTCTCCATACTTATTCTGGCTATGAAGAAAATGTTGCTCGTAATTTAAGGCAAAGAATTGAATCTATGGATATGGAAGATAAAATTTTTGATGTGATGATTCCAACTGAGACTAAAATCAAAATAAAAAATGGTAAGCGTAAGGTGGTCAGGGAAAAGATATTTCCTGGTTATGTTTTAGTCAAGATGATCGTTACTGATGATTCTTGGTATGTGGTGCGCAACACACCCAATGTCACTGGATTTATTGGCACTGGTAATATCCCCACTCCAATTTCAGAGGAAGAGATAAAACAATTACAAAAAAGAATGGGGGTGGAAGAGCCTAAATACAAGATTGATGTCAGCAAAGATACCCCTGTGCGGATTGTTGATGGACCTTTCAAGGATTATGAGGGTAAAGTGGCTGAAGTAGATGAGGCTCGCGGCAAAGTTAAGGTTCTTGTATCTATGTTTGGTCGTGAAACACCTGTTGAGCTTGACTTTTTACAGATAAAGAAATTATAATAGCAAAAGTTTTTAAGATTTTAAACAGCAAAAAATATGCCAAAGCAAGTAAAAGGACAAATAAAATTACAGATTCCAGCTGGCCAAGCCAATCCAGCCCCGCCAGTAGGACCAGCTTTGGGTCAGCATGGGGTTAACATTCAGGAATTTTGTACCAAATTTAATGAAGCAACTCAGGACAAAAGAGGTGATATTTTGCCGGTAGTTATTACGGTTTATGAAGACCGCTCCTTTGATTTTATTGTCAAAACTCCGCCAGCGGCAGAGCTTTTGAAAAAAGCAGCTGGAATTAAAAAAGGTTCCAGCAGTCCTTTGAAGGATAAAGTGGGAGTAGTAACCAAACAGCAGATTGAAGAAATAGCCAAGATTAAGATGCCTGATTTGAATGCTAAAGATTTAGAAGGAGCGATGAAGATTATTGAGGGTACGGCTAGACAAATGGGTTTGGTGATCAAAAAAGATGAATAATAATTTCGCAATTAATAATTAACTGTGGGAGACCGGATGGTCGTTATTACCACTTAAAATGTATGAAAAGAGGAAAAAAATACAACAACGCTCTCAAATTGATTGATAAAAATAAAGAATATTCATTGGATGAGGCTTTAGAGCTTCTGCCTCAGACATCTACTACTAACTTTGATTCTACCGTAGAGGTTCATATTAAGCTGGGTATTGATCCCAAAAAAAGCGATCAGCAAGTGCGAACTACTGTTACTTTGCCGCACGGCACCGGAAAGAAAAGGCGAATTGCTGTTTTTGCTGAAGGCAAAGCAGCTGATGATGCCAAGGCCGCTGGGGCAGAAGTAGTAGGCGGTGAAGATTTAATTGAGGAAATAAAAAGAACTGGCAAGACGGATTTTGATATTGCCTTAGCAACACCAGATATGATGAAACATTTGGCCAAGATCGCCCGTATTTTAGGTCCTAGAGGGTTGATGCCCAATCCCAAAGCTGATACAGTTACCCCTGACATTAAAAAAGCAATGGAAGATTTGTCCAAAGGCAAACAGGAGATCAAGAATGACAGAAGCGGGAATATCCATGTGGGCATCGGCAAGGTTAGCTTTCCCAAAGAGCAGCTAAAAGAAAATTTTCTAGCTTTGCTAGAAGCTGTCAGGCAAGCAAAGCCAGAGGAGGCCAAAGGAACCTATATTAAATCTATCACCCTAACCACAACCATGGGACCGGGAATCAAGGTAAAGGTGTAAATCGGCGTTTTTTAATCGCAGGAAAATTGATTTTATCATTAGGGGTTTGTTTGGATTTGTTCTAAATTGAATTTGTTATTTAAAAAAAGGAGGCATTGTTTTGACAGTAAACAATTCAGATCAGTTGTTAGTTATTTTGTACAGCCATGATATTAATAACGAAGAGTTTTATCATGGCTTTGAAAGGACGCATGATGATGATTGGAATTGGCGTAGGCTAACTTTGAATGATTATGGTAGTCTGACGGATTATGAGATTGAAAGGCTGAAAAGCGATGATTTGTTGATTTTTGAGTTGAAACACAACCAAACAGAGAAAAGCCTGCTGGTTATCCCAGAGACAGTCAAAGTAAAGCGACTTTCAGACAAGGTAAGAAAACCAATCTATTTGCAGGAAAAAAATGTTATTATTGCCAAAGTGGCAGGTGGAGAAGTTAGTCTTGTTTATACCAATTTTCTAACGGAGGACATAGAACAGCAAGTAAATGTAGTGGAAGTTTTTGTTTCAACTGCTGTTAAAATAGAGGATGTTGACAATATCCTTGCTATTATTGGTAGACAAGTTTTCCCTCATATTATTTGATTGTTTTGCCCCCATTTTGGGGGTTTTTACTACCTTATCAGGAAACCCCACACGATTGAGCTTGGTGAATCACCAAGCGAATGAGTGTGGGGA
>WFTD01000006.1 GCA_015485755.1 Patescibacteria group bacterium
GAACCAGTAGCAATAATTTGCGTTGCTGGAAAGTTATCAACCAACAACTTCAAAGTTAAGCCAATATTTCTGACTCGCTGAGCCTCATCTAAAATAATAATTCTTTTATCTCCTAAAAAATTTTTTAATTCTGTAGATGTTTTATCTTCCAAAGCACTCCTTACATCTGGCTCATCACAATTAAAATAGCTGGCTTGGCCAGCATATTTTGACATAATTTGTTTAACTAAGGTAGTCTTACCGGTCTGTCTGGCGCCGTAAATTATTACTATTTTACCTTTGAATAGCTTTTCTTCTATTTTTGGCAGTATTTGACGAGTGATTAGCTTATTTTCCATAATAATATCAATTTAGGTCATTTAACTAACCTAATTATATATCATTTTGGTCAATTAGTCAAATCTGTATTTATTTACGGAGCAACCCGATTGATAAGCCTGGGAAATGGTATGGTCTCCCTGACATGTTTGAGTCCGCAGACCCAGGCGACAATGCGCTCCAGGCCAAAGCCAAAACCAGAGTGCGGCACACTGCCGTATTTGCGCAAATCCAAATACCAAGAAAATGCTTCCAAGGGCAAATTATGCTCTTTTATCCTCTGCACCAAAGTATCATAATCATCCTCCCTTTCTGACCCGCCAATAATCTCACCATAACCCTCCGGCGCCAATAAATCAGCACATAATGCCAGCTCTGGATTTTCCGGATCTCTCTTCATATAAAAAGCTTTGACCTCAGCTGGGTATTTCTCCACAAAAATTGGTTTATCATATTGCTTAGTTAGAATAGTTTCATCATCGCCGCCTAAATCATCTTTCTCACCAATGTCACTGCCAAGCTCACGCAACTTTTTTACTGCCTCAGCGTGAGTCAAGCGGTAAAAAGGCGGTTTAACCTTTTGCAAGGGCTCAATATCCCGCTCCAATATTTCAAGCTCTAATTGATTTTCATCAAGTACTCTTTTAACCATATAACTAATAAGCTCTTCCTGAATTTTTAAATTTTCCTCATGCTGAACAAAAGCGGCCTCTGCATCCATCATCCAAAACTCAGTTAGATGCCGACGAGTTTTTGATTTTTCTGCGCGAAAAACCGGGCCAAAGTCATATACTCTGCCCAAGCTAAAAATAGCCGCTTCCAAATAAAGCTGGCCTGATTGAGATAAATAAGCTTTACCTAAGTCAAAATATTCAACTTCAAATAAAGTTGTCGTTCCTTCACAAGCAGCGGGCGTCAAAATCGGCGAGTCAAACTTAACAAAATGATGCTGGTTCATCCAATCATAAGTAGCCCGAATCAAAGTATCTCTTATTCTCTGGATCGCCCATTGCCGTTTAGATCTTAACCAAAGGTGGCGATGATCAAGCAAAAACTCAGGTCCATGCTCTTTCTTGCCAATAGGATATTCGGGCGCAAGCTGCACGATCTCAATTTCTTTTACCTGCAGCTCAAACTCATTTGTTTTTTTGGGATGTTGACTGACCGTCCCCCTTATAATTACGCTTGACTCTATCGTCAACTGTTTGGCTATTTGCCAACTTTCTTCGCTTAATTGTTTTTTTTCAGCTATAGCTTGAATAAAACCAGTGCCGTCACGAAATTGCAAAAAATAAATCTTGCCAGACGACCTAATATTAAAAACCCACCCTCTCATTTCTACCTCCCTACCAACAAACTTCTCCATGTCCTTAATGAAAATTAACTCCATATTTTTGCGTTTAATAATTGTAAATTCTTCTCAATTTTACTTATTTTTTTGCCAAAAGTCAAAAGAAGGTTTAAACTAATAAATATTGAAAAGTAATAATAAATTAATAATCTTCCTATGATTGAAGCTGATACAATCATCGTTTCTGACTGGCATTTAGGCCTTGGCATTGAACAGCATCATCAGGTAAAAAAATTTTTAAATGACATTATCAACCAAAAGATAACAGCGAAAAAACTTATTCTCAATGGCGATATTTTTGATCTCAACTGGATGCCCTTGGAAAAAATACTAAAAAAATACCGCCAAATACTCAACCAACTAGTAAAAATAAACCAAAACAACACTGAGGTTGTTTATATTCTTGGCAATCACGACCCTCTGACTGACAAACAGCAAAAAACTGTTTATGACTGCTTTAATTCAATTGGGCTAAATAACATCATCATAACCAAAGGATATGAATTGCGCTATCATGGCACCATCTACAAAATTATGCACGGGCATCATTTTGATATGACTCTAACTGACCATCCTTTCATATCCAAACTATCCGATCTGCCTTATCACTTTCTTATTCGCCTTGACCGCCTCTTTGGTATCGGCCTCACTCAATTGGTAATAAAATCAGTAAGGCGATTTTACGACTGGTCAAAATTTGTTGAAACAAAATGCCGTTGGTATATTAGCAAAAAACCATACCACGGTATTATCATCGGCCACACTCATATTCCCAAATTACTCACCTGGAAATTCAAACAAAAAATAAAACTACCACTATCAAAAAAACTTAAGATATATCTTGAGCAAAACAAAGTCCCTCTTGATTTTCAAGAAAAAAAATATATAAATTCAGGTGATTGGGTAGAAAAAATTCACTGCACTTTCATTACTATAAACAAAGAAGGACGAGCTTCTCTTCATTACTATCGCTAATGCTGCTTGATTAAATTAATAATATTAAATGTGCCCAAATTGGGAGCCTCAATAAACCCTTCCATAGCCGCCTCAGCAAACCACCCCCTTTCAATAACATCACCCAACCACTCAGCTATATAATCCAAATCCCCCTGCCGCATACCACTGCCGATCATCTCCAGCCAATCGCGGTTAAACTCTTCTTGGCTGCCGATTGGCTCTGACATAATAATAGGAATGCCCAAGGCTGTATAAAAAGAAAGTTCTGAGGGTTTGGTCCATAAAATATCTACTTTATGCAAAGCCTTATTAAAAGCAGAAAAATATTGCTCTTTATTGAGAGCATAAATTATTTCAATTGCCTTGCCCAAATATCTGCTCAAGCCCAATTTTGAAATTGAAGAAGTGAAATAACGATTAACATCATTGTGGATGCCCGAAACAAGAATAATCTTTACTTGGCCAGATTTTATCCACTCTTTCAGCCCTTGGACAATTTTGATGCCAATGTCTCTCTGGGCTCCAGCGCCGCCGACCGCAAACATAATAGTCAAAGGGCGAGTTGGCTTTTGCCTGACAAAATTACCTAAATATTTTCTAATTGTTCTGGCGTAACGACGGCGATAAACACCATTAGGGTCAAGATTGGGCAAGCGCCTACCCAAATCACGCCTAACAGTTGACAATTTGCTGCCGCCTAAATTCTCTTTGGGCAAAGGAAAACCGGTAAAATAAATATTTTCTTTCTTAACGCCATACATCTTTAATCGTTCCACCACCTGGCGGGTAGAAGCAAAGTATTTAATCCTGGAGGTGTTGGGATGGTCGCTAACCCAAGCGCGTGAAATATCAGTGTCAGGCACAACTACAAAAATATCGCCGGGATAACCATGTTCCTCTGCCATAAAAGCTGTAACAAAAAAAGTGTTTATCATTGGCAGTGGTTCCTTGGCTAATTTTTCTATCAAATGCTTGCCCCATTGCTTCTTTCTGATAGTGCGCATAGTTTGCTTTAATTGGGTTGAAGGTCTGCTCAAGTCGCGCCGAGGATAAAAAGGGGGAATAGCCTGAAATTTATCAAATAACTCAAATGCTTTTTCTCCTACCACCGGCATCCGCTTGAAACGAGAAATAAACTCGTAAAACTTTCTGCTCAAACGCCAAATCTCCCGATCTGACTTGGGAATTCCTTTGTAAGTATTAGCATTGATAATTTCACCTTGAGCCAATTCAGCCAAAGGATAAGCGGCCCGCAAATGACCATATCCCATATCCACTGCCACAATATGGGCAACTTTCTTTTTAGGCATATTCTTTGTCTAACTTTAAAAATGATATTATAAAATAATCAACCACAGCCACACCCATCACCCCAGCTATTACATCACCCACTTCTGCGCCTCTACCTGGCACAAAAAAATGCTGGATTAATTCAGCCGCTACCATATACAAAAATACACCTAGCCATATCATTTTTCTTTGTTCAACCCAATACAATCTAGCCAATAAAAACAAAATTCCAAATAAAATAAAATGGACTACCTTATCAACATAAGGTAGTCCTGTTTGGCTTGAACCAGGGTAAAACAAAGCAACCAAACTAAACCCTAACCACAAATAAAATAACCTGCCAATAAATTGTCGCTGCTTTAATATCATTTACTCTGTTTTTTCTGGTTCACTATTATAATCAGCGTCAGTTTGACTTTGTTCTGAATCGCCAGCGTCAGACTCGCCTTGACTTGACTGACTCTGCTCGCCTGCCTCTCTCTCTGTCTGATCCTGGTGGTTGCCTGCTTCAGAAGGCAAGGTATCCTCTGCGCTGCCAGACTTGTGTTCACAAGTCTTGATGCCAAGCAAACTATAAACTGGACACCATGACACTATGCCAGTCAATAAGGGGATTAAACCAATCAACCCCCACCAATTTTTATCAAAAAATCCCCACAAAATAATCAGAATGCCGACTATAATTCTAATTGTTTTGTCTGTTTTGCCGATATTGCACTGCATATATTTTAGATTACTTATTAAAATGACCTTTACCTAATTATAACAAAAATTATCAAAATACTCTATAGACAAACAAAAAAGCCACCAAAATAGCGGCTTTTATTTAATGGCTGCTAGGGCAGGATTCGAACCTGCGACATCCGCGTTAACAGCGCGGCGTTCTACCACTGAACTACCTAGCATTAATTAACTGATTTTAAAAAAACTGGACCTGAAGCCCAGTTAACAAAAATCCTGACTGGGCTTACAGTCAACTGCAATTATTATTCTGGTTATTTAAATAAAATTTCATAAAATTTATATTATCCTTATACAAATATCTTATAAACAATATTACAACTAGTCAAGACTAGGCAAGTCGGCTGGCTTGTAATTTCTTTTTTCGGGCGGCAATCAAATACAAAGCCTTTACTGCTTCTACTATTCCCAAAATCAATATTCCCTGAATAAAAACTACTATCCACTCTTTTATGCCCAAAGGAACCGTAGCAAACGCCTTCTGCAGCCAAGGAGAATAAATAGCTGCCAACTGCAATAAAAACCCCGCCATCACAGAAATCCATAGATAGTTATTCTTTATTTTAATAGAAGTGAAAAAATCATGGCGCAAAGTGCGGCAAGAAAATACATAGATCAAAGAAGGGACAGCCACTCCAGTAAAAGCTACTGTCCTGGCTAAATTTACATTACCGGTTGTTTGCCAAAAATAATAAAAAACAATCAAAGTTGTAATGGCAGTTGCTGCACTAATCAAAATTATCAATAATTTACTTTCAGCGCTTAAAATTTCTTTGCTGATATTACGGGGCTTCTCTTTCATCACATCAGGATCCTCTGGATCATAAGTCAGGGCAATGCTTGGCAATCCATCGCCAATAATATTTATCCATAAAATTTGAGTAGCCAAAAGAGGCAAGGGCCAACCAACCAACAAAGCAAACATTATTATAAAAACCTCAGCCAAACTATTTGACATCAAATACAAAACAACTTTTTTGATATTGTCATAAATTACTCTACCCTGCTCAATAGCGGCGACAATAGTAGCAAAATGATCATCCAAAATGACCAAATCAGCCACTTCCTTGGCCACCTCTGTCCCAGACCCCATGGCTACGCCAATATTAGCTGATTTAAGGGCGGGGGCGTCATTAACCCCATCGCCTGTCATAGCTACTATTTCCCTATGGCTCTGCCACGCTTTAATAATACGCAATTTATCAGCTGGAGATACTCGCGCATAAACTGTAAGATCAGTTACTCGCTTATAAAAATCTTTTTCACTTAAACTGCGCAGCTCATTTCCAGTAATAATATTATGTTTACCTGTCGCCAACTTAAGATCCTTGGCAATAGTTTGGGCTGTCAATACATGATCGCCAGTAATCATCACTACTTTAATACCGGCTTGCCTGCATTTATCAATCGTATCTCTCACTCCTTCTCTAATCGGATCTTTCAACCCAATAAAACCAACAAAAACCAGCTGGTTGGTATCTTCTATTTTCAATTCTTTTTTGTCGCTGCTAACCTCTTTAAACGCGACCGCCAAAATACGCAAACCCTTTTTGCTTAATGCTTCAAATTTATGCTGAAATTCTTCTCTCTTTTTATCCGTCAATCTGGTTGGTTTGTCACCTTTGAGATAATAATCTGCGTGGGATAAAATTATTTCTGGGGCTCCTTTAGTATAAACAACATGCCTGCGTTCATTCTCCTTGTGCAGGGTTGCCATAAACTTCTTATCTGAATCAAAGGGAATTACATCAAGCTGAGGATATTTGTGCAGCAGCTCTTTTTTGTGTATGCCAAACAAAATACCCGCCCTAATCAAAGCTCGCTCCGTCATATTGCCAAAAATTTTTACATCTTTTAAGCTCTCGCTCTGGTATTCAACTACCGCTTCGCTGCACAACACCCCAATTCGCAGAACCAAAATAATATCAGGCAAACCCTTTTTGGCTTTTTCCAGGGGGATATTTTCCAAAGTGTCAAAATAAAAATTGTCTGTAACTATTTCTGCCACCCGCATCTCTCCCGTTGTCAAAGTGCCGGTCTTATCAGTGCAAATAACAGTGGTAGAGCCCAATGCCTCAGCCGCAACCAAACGCCTAACCAAAGCATTGCGTTGCAGTATTCTTTGCATGCTAATAGCCAAAACCACTGTCAAGGCAACGACCAACCCCTCGGGAATGGCTGAAACAGCAATGGCTATAGCCACCTTAAACATATCCACAAATCTATGCCCTTTATAAATGCCAAATAACAAAATAATAGTTACAATAATCAAAACTCCAATACCAATCTGTTTGGACAATTTCTCTAAACGCAACTGCAAAGGTGTTTTTTGCTCATCTACATCCCTCAGCATTATTGCTATTCTGCCCAATTCCGTGTCCTTGCCCGTACTTACCACCACTGCTTCTGCTTGACCATTGGTCAATACGGTTCCCATAAATAACATATTTTCCCTGTCTCCCAGGGGGGTGTTTTTTTTGACCAAACCAGGCTTTTTGTCTTGCTCCCAAGACTCACCAGTCAAAACCGCTTCATTGACCTGGAGATTGCGAGCTGATAATATCCGTGCATCCGCAGGAACCTTGTCGCCTGCCCGCAAAACAATAATATCCCCCGGCACAAGCTGGTTTGAATCAATTTCTTGTTCCTTACCGCTTCGCCTAACAATTGTTTTTACCACTACAGCTTGCTGCAATTTCAAAAGAGCGTTCTGAGCTTTGTTTTCTTGAATAAAGCCAACTATAGCATTCATAATTACAGCCGCAAAAATAACTGCCGCATCAATATACTCGCCAATAACAAAACTAACCCCCGTAGCAATAAGCAAAATAATAATCAAGGGGCTAGTAAATTGCTGCAAAAAAATACGGCCAGCTGACAAAGGCTTAGCTCGCGGCAATTGGTTTAAACCATATCTTTTCTGCCTGTCCTTAACTTCATTTGCATCCAAACCATGGGGAGAAGTCTTAAGAATGCTTAATAGTCTTTTTATTTCCAAACTATGCCAGTGATATTCTTGCATAAA
>WFTD01000007.1 GCA_015485755.1 Patescibacteria group bacterium
AGAGAAAGACTGCCCAATCAAAAAAAATAAAGCCAGGACATAGGTTGCTGGGAATGATTTCAGAGCGGGATGTGCATGTATCTTCTTGGCGCATTTTCCGTATTATGGGCGAGTTTGTAGCTGGTTATGAATTTTTGCGGCATTATAAGTTGGCGGCCAGCATTTTTGGCAGCGCTCGCTGTCAGCCTTCTTCTAGAACTTATAAGGAGGCGCGCAAATTGGGCAAAATGTTAGCGGAAGCTGGATTTGCCGTAATTACTGGTGGAGGTCCAGGAGTGATGGAGGCGGCTAACCGGGGAGCCTATGAGGCAGGAGGTAAATCAGTTGGTATAAATATCCAATTGCCATTGGAGCAGAGAATCAATCCTTATGTAAAAGAGTCAATAGCTTTTAATTATTTTTTTGTGCGCAAATTGATGTTATCATATGCCTCTGAAGTTTATATTTTCTTTCCCGGGGGCTTTGGCACTTTAGATGAATTTTTTGAAATGATTACCCTTATTCAAACAAAAAAAAGCCATCCTGTCCCCGTGATTTTGGTTGATAAAAAATATTGGCAGCCACTGCTCAAATGGATTGATAAAGTTGTTTACAGTAAGTACAACGCTATTGATAAGCAGGATATGGATATTTATTATTTGGCTGATGATGCGGATGAGGCTTTTTCTTTAGTCAAAACAATGCTGGCAAATAGCAATGGAAAATCTAAGAAAAAATAATGAAACCAGCTGACATTTCAACTAAAATTTTTTTGGATAGCGGCGACCCCAAAGAGACTGAAGTTGTAAAGTCTGTGTTGGGCTGGCTTGATGGGCAGACAACCAACCCCACTTTGCTTGCTCGCAATCCGGCTGTTAAACAAATGGCAGAGAACCAAGCATTATCTGAAGCAGAACTGGAGGATGCCTATCGCCAGATTATTGAAAGGATAAATAAACTTATTCCTGGCGGAGATATTTCTATTGAAGTGTATGCTGATGCTTTTACTCCAGCAGAGCAAATGGTAGATCAAAGCCGTCGGTTTGCTAAATGGGCTGACAATCCTTATATTAAACTGCCCATAACTTCAGCTGGAATTGAAGCAGCCCAACAATTACTGCAAGATGGAATTAAGGTTAATATGACACTATGTTTTAGCCAAGAGCAAGCTGCAGCAGTTTATACGGCTACAGCTGGTTTGTCAGGTGGTAATATTTTTATCTCTCCTTTCGTCGGACGCTTAGATGACAGAGGAGTTGATGGGCTGTCTTTGGTTTTTAATATTCAGAAAATGCTCAAGGATACAGACGGTCATTTGCAGGTTTTAGCCGCCAGCATACGCAGTGTTGAGCATTTGTCAATTTTGCTAGAAACCCAGGTTGATGCCGTTACTGTTCCGGCTAAAGTTTTGTTGGAATGGGACAAGGCTGGCCGTCCAATTGGGACTACAAGAAGAAAAGCAAATTTAACACCTTTGCCTTATCAAGAATTTGATTTGCGCTCAGAATGGAAAAGTTTTAATATAAATCATTCCTTGACCGATATTGGTTTGGAAAAATTTGCAGCTGATTGGCAAAGTTTAATTGTTGCTAAGAATTAATTTATTTTTATGATGCAGGAAGCGATTTTAGATTTTCATAAACAATTTTCTTTTCAGCCGGAGTTGAAGCAAGCTGGAAATTTTTATCCACAGAGTAAATTTGTTGTTTGCGGAATGGGGGGCTCTCATCTGGCCGCTGATATTTTAAAGAGCGTAAAACTTGAGTTGCCGCTATTTATCCATAAAAATTATGGTTTACCTTTGCTGTCGGAAGAAGAATTAAGCGCTAGTACAATTGTTATAAGTTCTTATTCTGGCAATACTGAAGAAGTGGTAGATGGCTTTCATCAGGCTATTGAGCAGGGGTATCAGGTTGTGGTTATAACAACAGGCGGGCAGTTGCTTGATTTGGCCAAGCGCCATAAAGTTCCTTATATTCAATTGCCGCAAGTTGGAATTCAACCGCGGATGGCCTTGGGCTATAGTTTTAAAGCTTTATTGAAAATAATTGGAGATGAAAATTTATGGAAAGAAGCTGAAGAGCTGGCTCTTTGGCTCAATCCAGCTGACTATGAAAGTTATGGCAGTTATTTGCAGGAAAAGTTAATTGGCAAAGTGCCGATTATTTATGCCTCTGAGCGTAATCAGGCTATTGCTTACAATTGGAAAATAAAATTAAATGAAACAGGTAAGATTCCAGCTTTTTATAATATCTTTCCTGAGCTAAATCACAATGAAATGACGGGGTTTGATGTTAGAGAATCTTCTCGTAGCTTAGCTGATAATTTCTTTTTTATAATTATCAAAGATAGGGATGACTTACCGCAAATTAGAAAAAGAATGGACATTTTGGAAAGACTTTATTTGGACAGAAATTTGCCAATAGAGGTGCTTGAGTTGATTGGTGATAATCATTTGCAAAAAATTTTTTCCTCCCTTTTAATAGCTGACTGGTTAGCTTTAAAAACAGCTAAGTATTATGGACTGGAGCCAGAACAAGTGCCAATGGTAGAGGAGTTTAAGGAAAAAATGAGGAAAGCTGAGTTGGAATAATAAAATCTTGCTATTTTGGCAGGGTGGTTTATTGTATAAAAAATCCCCTCAAGCAGAGGGGATAAAATTATGGGGAAAAAATAAATATTAACCCAGATACAAAAGACAGTCCCGCAAACAAAATTGCGTATATTACAACTATTCCAATAAAAGAGGTTGCTATAAAATCAAGCAAATGAATATCTTTCAAATCAGACAAAGTTCCCCAGAGAAGTATAAATACAAATACAAGTGGTATCATTAAAATTCCTTGCAGGCCCTCTTTTTTAGTCAGGTATATCAGATAAAGGCTTCCCAGTGAGAATATAATAAGGAACAAAATTTTGAGTGAGTAGTAATACCAAAAGCGATAGTACCAAAAAGACCAATTGGCAATAAATTGGTATATATTTTTTATTGCCAGTTTTATTGCCAGGCGGATTTTAAAGAAAAATCGTGCGATGTTTTTTAAAACAGAAAAAATTTGGTTTATTATTGTTTTCACTTTTGCATTTCCTCCTTTTTAAGGTGCTGTTGGTATATTTTATATTTTTTGTTTTTGTTGTCAAGGAGGGAGCCTCTGGCATTATTTGCTCCTTTTTCAGTTTTGCTTTATAATGAATTTTATTATTATTTATCTTAATTTATGGAAGATATAAAATTTTCACATCAACAATCTGACCCTTCTGACAATACCGCAGGCAATACGCCATCCAAAGGTAAGGGGAGGGCAGTTATTTTGGCAGTTGGCGCTATTGTCTTGATTTTGGCTTTGGGAGGGGTTGCTTTTTGGGCAGGCATTTTCCCCAGTAAAGAAGCCCAAACAAACCAAGAATCTTCTACAAGTAAAGAAGTATGGGCAAGGGTTAATGGAGAGGAAATCACTGACAAAAAGATGCAAGAGAGGGTTAGTATTTTGTTGTCAGATGCGTTGGCGCAGGGGGTTGAGGTTACTCAAGAGCAAAGACAACTAGTCAATCAGCAGGCTTTACAGCAGTTGATAAATGAAACCTTACTTTTGCAGGCAGCTCAGCAAGCTGGCGTTGCTGTTGATGATTCTGTTGTAGAAAATCAATTCCAACAAATTGCTGCTAGTTTTTCTAGTCCAGATGATTTTGATCAGGCGTTGGCAAAAAATGGCACAACCGCCCAGGGGTTAAAAAATGATATCAAACGACAGTTAACAATCCAGGCTTATTTAGACACACAGATTGACAAAAACAAAATTCAGGTTAATGATAAAGATGTGGAGGATCTTTACAATCAATACGCTGCCAATGCAGACAACATACCACCGCTGGAAGCAATCGCTCCGCAAATTAAGCAACAATTAGAGCAACAAAAATATACCGAACAGGTAACTTTATTATTGCAAAAGTTGGCAGATAATGCTCAGATTGAAATTTTATAACAACAAAATAAGAGGAGGTAAAAAGTGTTTTTGTGTTATCTGAAAGGAGACGGCAGTTTTGTTAAGGTAATAAAGGCAAAATCAAAGCTAATTTGCCGTTGCGATGAATGTCTTACTACTATAAAAAGCGGCAATGATTTTGTTAAAATTAGTTTTAATGATAATGACGGCAAATGGATATCTGTTCGTATTTGCAAGAAGTGTTTTGACAAGAAGTCTTTTTTGTTGGAAGAGAAAAATGAGTGCCAAATTATCCTTACCTTTGACCTTGCTAAGTTGGATGTATTGCTAAGTAATTTAGTTTGAGGAAACTCATTCAAACAAACAGCCTGTTTGGCTGTTTTTTTCCAGGGGATAATTATTAATTTATTTTTATGAAAAAATTATACTTATTTTTTATTATTGTCAGCGTTATTTTTTTGGCAGGCTGTTTTAACAAAAAGTCGGCAGTGGATAATAGGATAGAAAAAAATATAAAGCAGACATACGAAGAAAGAGGAGAGGATGTTGATGTCAATATTGATACTAAGAAGGGGGAGTTAACTTTTGAGAATAAAGATCAAGGCGTCCTGGTCAAAACTTCTGAGCAGGGTGATTTGGAATTGCCTGATGATTGGCCCAAAGAAGTCAAAGTTTATCCTAATGGAAAATTAGTAGCCGTTGTTAAAAATGATGAGGGCATTCATGTAACGATTAAAGTCAATGATAGTTTAGATAAGATAAAGAAATGGTATGACGAACAAATGCAAAAAACTGATTGGCAGTCTGAAATTAATTTTAATATGGGCGCTAGCTGGATGTCCTCTTACAAAAAAGGTAATTATCAACTTGTATTCAATGCTGGACCCAGTGAAGAGGAAAGCGGAAACATGCTTACTATTAGCTATATCCAGGCAAAATAGGTTTGAGAATTTAGAACCGTTAATAGAAAATGTATAAGTGATGTATAAATTATGATATGTGTGATGTATTAAAATACATGACAGAATTGCAACCACATATAAAATTAAAAAAAGGCGATATAGCTCCCTATGTTTTAATACCAGGTGATCCGGGACGAGTAAGAATGATAGCTTCTCACTGGCAAGAAGCAAGAGAAATTATGTTTAATCGTGAATTTTTGACAATGACAGGGGTGTATAATGGTATTCCTATATCGGCTGTATCTACTGGGATTGGTTGTCCTTCAGCAGCTATTGCCGTGGAAGAGCTTGCTAATATAGGAGCGCAGGTATTGATTAGAGTGGGGACCTGTGGAGCCTTAAGAGAAGAGATTAAGGTAGGTGATCTGATTATTCCTAATAGAGCTTTAAGGCAAGACGGAACAACTAAAGAATATGTTGATTCAAAAAAACAAGCAATACCAGATGATGATGTTTATAATAAATTAATTCAAGCAGCAGAAAAGCTTGATTATCGTTACTTTACTGGCGTAAACAGAACCCATGATGCTTTTTATGAACCAATAGATAATTTTTTAAACTTGCAAAAATTGCCAGAATATGAGCAGGGTGATTTGATAAGTTCGGAAATCGAGTGTTCAGCTGTTTTTCTTGTTGGAGGGTTCAGATCTATCAAGACCGGAGCTGTTTTAGCTGTTAACACAGAAGAACCTTTGAATTTAATTGCAAAAAATCCAGCAATGATTTATCATCTAGAAACAGCCGGAGACGGGATTAGTGG
>WFTD01000008.1 GCA_015485755.1 Patescibacteria group bacterium
AATGTGCTTAAGTCTAATGATTGCGGAAGAAGATGGAGAACTGTCTTTTTGGAAAAAAGAAGGGAGTCGGTAATCCGTGATATTGCAATTGATAGTAACACCCCATCCACTTTGTATATCGGTTTATCTACAGCAGATAAAGGCGAGGATGGGGGCAAGAAATTGCAAGCTTATGTTTTATTACAGCAGCCAGGCAAAGGTAATTTGCTTGATTTGTCTGTTAGCGCAAAAAATACTGATATAATTTATTACACAACTTTCAATGGTATCTATAAGACAGTTGATGGGGGTGAGAGCTGGATAACTCTAAAAGTTCCATCCAATCGCAGGATGAGGTCTTTGTTGGTTGACCCAACTGACCCCAATGTTTTATATTTAGGTGTATGGAATCCTCCTAAATAGTTAATAATTAATCTTTATTTTATGGATATTGATAGTTTCAAGCCTAAGTTTGACAAAGCTATAGATCATCTAATTGAGAATCTAAATGGTCTGCGGTCCAATCGGGCTACCCCCGCTTTGGTAGAAAATATTATGGTAGAAAGCTATGGCACTAAAATGCCGCTCAAGCAGTTAGCTAATATTTCAGTTCCTCAGCCGCGTTTATTGGTGATAGAGCCATGGGATAAGAATTCTTTAAAAGATATTGAAAAAGGCATCCATGAAGCTGGCACAAACCTGCCTGTTGTTAATGATGGCGATGTTTTGAGGATTAATTTGCCAACAATGACAGAAGAGGATAAGAAAGGTATTGTAAAATTAGTCCATCAGTATTTAGAAGAGGCAAAGATAAGTATCAGGCATATCAGAGAAGAAATGATGAAACAGTTAAAACAAGAAAAAGAAAATGGAGAGATTAGTGAGGATGACTTCTTTCATCAACAAAAAGCAGTCCAACAGTTGGTTGATGAATACAACAGCAAAATAAAAGAATTGGGGGAGGCTAAAGAAAAAGAAATAATGACAGTTTAAAAAAATAACAAAGCTTATTATGTTGTTAACAGTTATAGTTTTTTTGATAATTTTGGGACTCTTGGTTTTTGTCCATGAGTTTGGCCATTTTATCACTGCTAAAAAAATGGGAATGAAGGTGGAGGAGTTTGGTTTTGGTTTTCCTCCGCGTTTAGTAAAGTTATTTCATAAAGATGGAACAGATTATACTTTGAACTGGATCCCCCTTGGGGGTTTTGTCAAAATCAAGGGAGAGGCTGGCGATCACCTGGAGGATGAAGATAGTTTTTCCCACAAAAAACCATGGCAGAGATTTATTGTCTTGATCGCAGGTGTTACTATGAATATGATTTTGGGATGGGTACTATTGAGCATTGGGTTTATGATTGGCATGCCACAGGTAGTAGATAGTTTATCTGCTGGTGCTACAGTCACAGCTGAAAGCATTCAGATTGTGTCGGTTGACCCCAATTCAGCTGCAGCAGAAGCAGGTATAAAACCAGGCGATAAAATACTTCAGATTGACGATACTAAGATAAGTTCAATTGCTCAATTGCAGGATATAGTAAAGCAGTCTTCTGCAGAGATAACTTTGCTGTTAGACAGGGGTGGCAAGCAAATAGATTTAAAGATAGCCCCTCGTCCTTTGTCTGAAAATGGTGATAAAGTATTGGGAGTAGGCCTGGTTAAGACAGGTATTGTATCATACCCATTCTTTCAAGCTATTATTGAGGGGGGTAAGGCCACAGCATATTTAACCTGGCAGATTATATCATCTTTTGCTGTTTTGTTGAAAAATCTTGTTACGGGGCAGCAGGTTTCAGCTGATATTGCTGGCCCGGTTGGCATCGCAGTGCTTACGGGACAGGTTATGCAACTTGGTTTTGTTTATCTTTTGCAGTTTGCTGCTCTTTTATCTATTAATTTGGCCATTATTAATATTTTGCCAATTCCGGCGCTTGATGGGGGTAGGATACTATTTTTGGCAGTAGAAAAAATTAGACGACGGCCAGTTGATCAAAAACTAGAGGCTTTTATCCATAACATTGGTTTTATTTTGTTGATGATTTTATTGTTGTTTGTAACGGTGCGGGATATTGGCAAATTCAACTCTGCTATTTTTTCTATTTTTAAAAAAATATTTTAGAAGCAGAGGTAAGACAAAAGACCTTTCTTTGCAGGAGGGTCTTTTTGTGTTGTCAATGATTGACGCTTGTGCTAATCTGTAATTAAGCTAGCTGTTATTAGTGAACAATTTTTTTATTCAATATAAAAATATGAAATTGCCAAAACAATCAGAAAATTTTCCCGAATGGTACAACAAAGTGGTGCAATATGCTGATTTGGCAGAAAATTCTTCAGTAAGGGGTTGCATGGTAATCAAACCTTATGGTTATGCCATTTGGGAAAACATCCAAAGCGTATTGGATAAAAAAATAAAAGAACTTGGAGTTGTTAATGTTTACTTTCCTCTGCTTATACCTGAAAGTTTTCTCAAAAAAGAAGCGGAGCATGTAGAGGGATTTGCTCCTGAAGTAGCCGTGGTAACTTATGCTGGCGGAAAAGAATTAGAAGAAAAATATGTGATCAGGCCCACGTCTGAAACAGTTATGTATGACACCTTTTCTCGTTGGATAAAGTCTTACAGAGATTTGCCCTTGAAGGTAAATCAGTGGGCTAATGTTATGAGGTGGGAAATGCGGCCGCGTTTATTTTTGCGCACTTCTGAATTTTTATGGCAAGAAGGGCATACTGTTCACCAGAGTTTGGCCGAAGCAGAGGAAATGATGATGCAAGCTTTGAAGATGTACGAAGATTTTGCTAAAAACTATTTGGCTATTTATGTTATAGCGGGAGAAAAGAGCAATTTAGAAAAATTTGCTGGCGCTGATAAAACTACTACGATTGAAGGTTTGATGCGTGATGGTAAGTCACTGCAGATGGGAACTTCCCACAATTTAGGCCAAAATTTCGCTAAAAGTTTTTCTATTAAATTTTTGGATAAAAACAATAAGGAGCAGTATCCTTGGCAAACTAGTTGGGGTGTGTCAACTAGGCTGATTGGAGCTTTAATCATGGCTCATGGCGATGACCAAGGTTTGATTTTACCGCCGGCTATTTCCCCTTACCAAGTTGTGATTGTGCCTATTTATAAAAATGAAGAAGAGAGAAAAAAAGTGATGGAAGAAATAAACAAAATGATCAGGCCGTCTTTGCAGGATCAAAATATTAGATATTTTGTTGATGATAGCGAAAAAACTCCGGGTTGGAAATTTAACCATTGGGAGCAAAAAGGAGTCCCTTTGCGAATTGAAGTGGGGCCAAAAGATATTGAGAGGGAAATAGCGACAGTTGCTAATCGTTTATCTGCTGATAAATCTGAGTTGAAATTATCTGAATTGAGCAAAATAGCAGAGTTGTTAAATTCTTTCCAAAGCGATTTGTTGGTAAGGAATCAAAAATTTGTTGAGGAAAATACCTATCAGGCAGAAAATATGGACAAGCTCAAAGAAATGATTGATGAGGGAGTGAGCGGTTTTTATAAGTCAGGTTTTTGTGGTAGCAATGATTGTGAACGAAAGATCCAATCTTTTAAAACAACAATTAGAGTAAAACCTTTTGCCGCTGGCAAGCAAAAATGTTTAGTTTGCGGTAAAGAAGGGCAAGAGGTTTATATTGCTAAATCTTATTAATATGTTAGGAGACAGACTTTTTGCCAAATTTTCAAAAGAAATTGGGATTGATTTAGGAACATCAAGCACTTTGGTTTATGTCAAAGATAAGGGTATTGTTATCAATGAGCCATCGGTAGTGGCTGTAAATACTAGAACTGATCAAATTTTGGCAGTAGGCGATGATGCTAAAAAAATGTTAGGTAAAAATCCGCGCCATATTGAGGTTATTAGGCCGTTAGTTGAGGGGGTGGTGTCTGATTTTGAGGTTACCGAAAAAATGCTCAAATATTTTATTGATAAAGTTCATCAAGAATCATTCAATTTAATACCTCGCCCGCAAGTGGTAGTAGGAATCCCATTGGATGTGACAGAAGTAGAAAGGAAAGCAGTGGAAGATGCAGCTTTGGCGGCTGGAGCCAGTAAGGTTTATTTGATTGAAGAGCCAATGGCGGCGGCTGTGGGAGCGCGGTTGCCAGTCCAAGAGTCAGTAGCTAGTTTTGTGGTTGATATTGGCGGCGGTTCAGCTGATATTGCAGTGGTTTCATTGGCAGGAATTGTAACCTGGAAATCTATCAGGGTGGCTGGCGATGAGCTTAATCGCTCAATTGTGAATTATGTTCGGGAGAATTTCAACTTGCTTTTGGGAGAAAAAACCGCTGAAAATATAAAAATAAAAATTGGCTCAGCCCTGCCCTTGGAGGAGCATGTTGAGATGAAAGTGAGAGGGAGAGATTTGATTACCGGATTGCCCAGAGAGATAACCATTACTGACATGCAGGTAAGGGAAGCGCTGTTAAGATCCGTCCGTATGTTAGTAGAAAATATTAAAATAGTTATTGAAAGCACACCGCCGGAATTAGTAGCTGATATTTATGAGAGGGGTATTATGCTAACCGGCGGCGGAGCAATGCTAAAAGGACTTGACAAGGTTATTGCCCGAGAAACACAAGTTCCAGTTCATGTAGCTGATGATCCGCTTACTTGTGTGGTTAGAGGCATGGGTATTATTTTGGAGGATAAGCAACTAATGCATGACGTATTAGTTAATGATACTCACGGTCAAAATATATAATTTTCCCCATGCTCAGATCAACTTTAGTTAAATTTATTATCGCAGTTGGATTGGTGGTTGCGGTTGGCGCCGTTTTTGATTTAAGTTTTTTGCGCAACGCAATTGGACTCTTCAGCTCTTCTTTATTCAAAACCGCCACTAGTTTAAAA
Organism: Patescibacteria group bacterium; assembly: GCA_015485755.1. Taxonomy (GTDB): domain Bacteria; phylum Patescibacteriota; class Patescibacteriia; order S139-126; family S139-126; genus S139-126. The sequence goes on from WFTD01000008.1 coordinate 4,848, forward strand.
GGAGAGAGTATTGAGCAGCTTAAGGTGGAAAATGAGGAGTTAAAGAAAAAATTAACTACCTTGCTAGTTGATTATTCTAAGCTAAAGTACTTAGAAAATGAAAATGAGTTGTTGCGGCGCGAGTTGGGATTTGTCCAGAAAAATAATTATGATTTTATTTCAGCTGAAATTATAGCCAAGACAGATGTTCCTACTGGAGCTAGTATTTATTTTTTGAATAAAGGGATGGTTGATGGAATAAAAGAGGGAATGCCGGTCGTTGTTGCCGACGGAATTTTAATAGGAAAAATTATTAAAGTAGAAAAATATACCAGCCAGTGGTTGCCTTTGAATAATAACAATTCATTAGTTGCTGCTGTAATTTTTGGCAAAGAACCAGCTAGTGGATTGGTGCGGGGCGATCATAATTTGTCTTTGATTATGGAATATGTAAGGCGTGATAATGATATTCAGGAAGGGGATCTGGTTGTCACTTCAGGCCGAGAAGAATATATCCCAGCTGGATTGGTTATTGGCCAAGTTGTTAAGATTGACAAGCGTGATGATAAATTTTTTCAAACTATCCAAATATCATCACCAATTGATTGGGGCGATTTAACTAAGGTTCTAATAATTAAGGACATTGATGAGAGAGCTGAAACTGAGTAATATTTTTATAACAATCATTCTGGTGTTGGCTGCTATTTTTCAATTTGGGTTTTTGTCAGTATTGTTGCCCCAAGGAATATCAGTTAATATAATTTTACTTTTGACAGTTTTGTTATTATTGGAAGGTGGCCAAGAAGATAAGTGGTGGCTGGTAATAGCGGGGGGAGTATTGCTAGATTTGTTTTCTCCTTTGCCTTTTGGCATTATGACAGTTTTATTATCACTAGTTGCAGCGCTTGTTTATTTTGTTCACATCAGATTTTTTACCAATCAATCTGTTTATACCATAACCTTTTTAGGTTTGATTGCTTCTTTATTGTTTCGCTCGTTGTTGTTAGTAGTTGGCTATTTGGCAAAGGCAGGAGGGTATAAATATGATTATATGAGTAATATGTGGCAGATCGGTTTGCTTTATAGTTTGTTTATTGACCTTGTATTGTTGGTATTATTTTTTATAGTTTACGCTTTATTTAAGAAAAAAATATAACAATGACAAATCCCTTCATTATTCAAGAAGATAATCCCAATATCAAAGACAAGCAGTTGAGCCGCTGGTATGACCGTTTTGCTATTGGTGAGGAAGATTTTTGGGTTAGGGGGCAGACAAGGCTGAGGTCATTTTTGAAAAATTATAAAATAAATTTTTTTATTGTGGTTGTGTTTGCTGTATTTTTGGTATTAAGCAGTAGGTTGTTTTATTTGCAATTATTGCAGGGGCAGAGTTTTTTAGCCTTGGCTGAAGGAAATCGGGTCAAGCGAATCCCCCTGCGGGCGCCCCGAGGGATTATTTATGATGCCAAGAGAAAAATTTTAGTAGAAAATTTTCCTGTTTTTCAATTGGAATTAATTCCTCGTGATGCTAATCAAGCAGAAATTGATGATATTTTGCAGGAGATAAATTCCATCGTCTCTCTTGATCTAGAAGAAGTTAAAAATAAGATAAAGTCAACGCCGCCATATTCTGACGAGCCGATACTTTTGCAAGATAATATCTCTTATGACGATTTCTTGGATTTAAAAATATTACTGCACAATAAAGGAGGATTTAATCTATCTCAAATAGAAGTTAGGCGATATCCTTTTGCTGAACAAACATCCCATTTATTGGGATACTTAGGAAGATTGGGGCCAAATGAAAAAGATTTGGTAAGGAGTGGCCGTTATTTGTACAATGACTTTATTGGCCGTGCTGGCTTGGAAAAACAATATGAAAATATATTAAAAGGTGAAAATGGATATCAGGAAATAGAGGTAAATGCTTTGGGGCAGCAAATTAATTTTATTAATGAAGTTGAGCCCAAACCTGGTAAGAGCATTATCTTGAATATTGATTTATCATTGCAAACCGTCCTGCAGAAAAGCTTGCAAAAACAATTAGATAAATCAGAGGCAAAAAAAGCCGCTGCTGTTGCTATTGATCCGTTTTCAGGTGAAATTTTGGCTTTAGTTAGTTTGCCTACATTTGATAATAATATTTTCACTGATCCGCTCAAAAAAAATGAGCTCAGCAAAATTTTTTTAGATGAAAATCAGCCTTTATTTTTCCGTCCGGTGCAAGGAGAATATCCTTCTGGCTCTACATTTAAGCCAATTGTTGCTGCAGCTGCTTTGGCGGAAAAAATTATAACTCCCCGCACTACTTTCTTAAGCACGGGGGGACTTCGTATTTCCAGGTGGTTTTTTCCTGATTGGAAAGCTGGCGGGCACGGCATAACCAATGTTACCAAGGCAATTGCTGAATCTGTAAATACGTTTTTTTACTATATTGGCGGAGGTTATGATGATTTTCGCGGATTGGGCGTTAAACGCATTACAGCATATGCAAAAAAATTTGGCTTAACTCAAATAACTGGTATTGATTACCCCGGTGAGGCTGACGGATTCTTGCCATCGCCCGAATGGAAAGAAAAGGTTAAAAAAGAAAGGTGGTATGTAGGGGACACTTACAATTTAAGCATTGGGCAAGGAGATGTGTTAGTCACCCCACTGCAAATGGCAGTAGCTTATAGCGCTATAGTAAATGGCGGCATAAGGTACCAGCCTCAGTTAGTTAAGTCTTTTTTAAATGAAGAGACCCAAATAATAGAAGAGGTTAAACCACAAGTGAAGGCTCGAGTTGATGTTGATGAAAAATTTTTGGCAACTGTGAAAGAAGGGCTGAGGGAAGCAGTAGAATATGGTTCAGCGCGACGGTTGAGCTTGCTCAAGGTTACAAGTGGAGGAAAAACCGGAACAGCTCAAGTTGGAGGAGACAAAAAGCCCCACGCTTGGTTTGTTGGTTTTGCTCCTTATGACAAACCAGAGATATTATTAGTGATTATTATTGAAAATGCTGGCGAGGGGTCAACTTATGCTGTGCCAGTGGCTTATGATGTCTTTAAGTGGTATTTTGATGATAATAAAAATACAGACAAACAATAAAAAAAGGCCAAATTTGGCCTTTATTGCAGTTTGATAACTGTTGTCATCTGTCTTTCAATCCAGCTATCTTGAATATCTTGCAAAAAATTGCCCGATAGGGATTGGATAAAAGATTTAATGATTGCATTGACATCTTTGTATATTATAATAGTTACCCTCATTTCTTGCCCCGAAGAAAATACAGCTCTGTTTATATCCGGCTTAAGGCCGCCGGTCCAGCTATCAGAAAGGATGATTTTACCAGGATCCTGATTATCGGTAATGTAAATGCCAATCGCCCTGTCATTGCCATTGAGCCAGTATATAACTTTCCCCAAAATTGTATCAAAATCAAATTTCAACTCAACATTACCAACAATAAAACCACTCACCTCATTATCACTAACAACCTCAGTAATCTGCTGGCAACTTATAAACAAAACCGCCAAAGCTAAGAAAAACTTTTTTAACATTATCAGTCCTCCTTTTTGTTAAAGAATTTGTTTATTATAGGGGGTTTGATTGGTTTTGTAAAGAGGGTATTACTGCTTGGGCTTGATTTGTTGTCCCTCGGGCGTATCTTCTACAATATAACCTAAAGAATTTATTTCATCCCTGATTTTGTCAGCTAGTTCCCATTGTTTATTTTGACGCGCTTGCTGTCTAGTTTTTAGAAGCTCCTTTATTTGCTCAGGAATATTATTAGTTTTGTTTTTTAATTCCTGAAATTTGTCTTTTAATTTTAGGCCAAGGACTTCATCAAATTTAAAAAGAGAATGCGCTTTTTGAGCTGGAGAGCAGCTTGATGATTTTAACATTTCCCACATCACAGCCAGGGCTTGAGGAGTATTAAGATCATCATTTATAGCCTTGAGAAATTTTTCTTCAAATTGGCCGCAGCCTTCACTTATAGGCTCTGATAGCTGAGCAAGTGACTTATATAGGTTATTTAATGAATGTTGAGCAAAATCAAGTCCTTCCCAGGAAAAATTTAATTTTTGTCTATAATGAGCATTAAGAACAAAGTAACGATAGGCCAGGGGATGGTAACCTTTGTCAATTAGCGTTTGCAGGGTGATAAAATTGCCAGCTGATTTGCCCATCCTTTGTTCATCAATAACCAAAAATTCTCCATGCAGCCAAAAATTAGCCATTTTTTTTCCTTCAGCTGCCCAGGTTTGGGCTATTTCATTGGTATGATGAACTGGAATGTGATCAATTCCGCCGCAGTGAATATCAAAAGGCACGCCTAAATATTTAGTGGACATAGTAGAGCATTCTATGTGCCAACCAGGAAAACCTTTGCCCCAAGGGGAGTCCCATTCCATTTGCCTTTTTTTATCCTGAGGGGAGAATTTCCATAAGGCAAAGTCAGTTGGATTTTTCTTTTCTCCCATTGCTACGCGCGCGCCAGCTTTGAGTTTGGTTGAATCTAATCTAGCCAGCTCGCCATAATTTTCCAGTTTAGAAGTGTCAAAATATATTCCATCTGAAGTGCGGTAGGTATATCCAGCCTTTTCTATTTTTTTGATTGTTTCAATCTGATCGGCGATGTGATCAGTGGCTTTGCACCAAACATGGGGCTCTTTGATATTGAGTTGTTTGATATCTTCTTGGAATTTTTTAGTGAAAAATTCTGCTATTTCCCAAGCGGTCATCTTTTTTTCCCGGGCCATTTTTTCTACTTTATCTTCTCCTTGATCAGCATCATCAGTTAAATGGCCAACATCAGTTATGTTTTCAACATGCTTAACAGTAAATCCATTATATTCTAAAACTCGTCGCAATATATCTTCAAAAATATAAGTTCTGAGGTTGCCAATGTGGGCGTAGTTATAAACAGTCGGGCCGCAGGTGTACATGCGCACCTCATTATCATGCAAAGGTTTGAATAATTCTTTTTTTCGGGTGAGGGTATTGTATAAATATAAATCTGGCATAGGTCAATAAATTATAGCCATTTTTTGTATTTAAAGTAAAAAAGCATTAACAAAGACATCCCCAGCATACTCGCCATTATAATCCAAAATCCTTGAGGGTGGTCAGCAAAAGGCATCACGGTTATATTCATGCCAAAGATGCTAGCCACCAAAGTTAAAGGCAGAAAAATTACAGAAATAATGGTTAAAGTTTTCATAATATCATTCAAGCGGAAAGAAATTGACGATTCATTTGTCTCTTGGAGGGCGTCAATTGTTTCTTTGTGGTTTTCTAGAATTTCCCAAATGTCTTTGGTGTAAGTTAGTAGTTTTTCGTAATGAGTTCGGTAATTTTTGAAGGATAAATTTGGACTGTCAACCTCCATTAACCTTCTGATGATTGTACGATGGGATTGCATAATTGTGCGAAAATTGACAATATTTCTTTTGATTATCAAAATTTCTTTTACCATTTCTCTTTCTCGCCCCTTAAATATTTGTTTTTCAATATTTAGGTTGTCTTCACCGATATGATCCAGCATGGGCAAGCAATTGTTAAAAAGGCGGTCAAGGATTTGATAAAGCAAAAAAATCGGTCCTTGGGATAAATATAAGTCTCGGTAGTATTCGTAATTTTGGCAATTTTTAAAAAAGTCAACCAGACCAATTAGTTGATTGTCATGTAAAGTTATTATAAAGTTTTTGCCGATAAAAAAATCAACTTCAGCAGGAAATATTTCTCTAGTTTGTCGGTTGTAAACAGGGAATAAAAATACCAAAAAAACGTAGTCTGGCCTAACCGATACTTGAGGCCTTTGGGCTTTTTTGGAAATATAAGCATCTTTGAGATCAAGCGGATGAAAAGCAAATTTGTCTTGCAAATATTTTATTTCCTCATCGTCGGGATTGATAATATTTATCCAAGTAATATTGTTTGATTTGATCGTAGTGATGCTTGAGCTTTGCGTATGCTCTGTTATTTGTTCGGTTGTATGGTGTTTTTTGGGCATAAATATAAAAAGGTTAAAAAGAGTAATATCTATATTAAGTATAACAAAAAATATAGTTTTCTACTATTATTTGGCTAGGGGTATTTTTTGCAAATCTTTGTTTAGAATGCCTTGCCCAGTCAGCTTTATTAAATTAAAAATATCAGTGGAATTGAGCAGTTTATGCCAGCTTTTGGTAATAGGGGAAAAATAGTAAATTGTATTTGGATCTTCCTTTATTTTTACAATTACACCGGTTAGCTTATCAGGGGGCCAATTTTTTATCTCTTGCCATTTTGACATATTGATAGTTGTGCTCAGTTTTTGAAATAACTCCCAGCCGTCTTGCGGCGAGTTTATGGGGTAGCGTTGGTATGTTTGTGGTTCTACATACCAGGCTCTGCCGTTATTTTCAACTTGAATTAATATTTGTCCAGCTAGCTTTTCTTTAAGAGGCGGGGTGGGGGTAGGGGAGGCGTTAGGAGTACGTGAAACTGCCCAAAACAATAATATTATCAGGGTAATGGTTAGTATATATTTTATATTGTTCAGCAATAAC
>WFTD01000009.1 GCA_015485755.1 Patescibacteria group bacterium
ATGTGTATAAGAGACAGGTATAATAATCAGCCAACCCTGTAAACGGCAGCCAATTAAAATTCAATATCGGCCCATAATCAACCATCAAAGCTGACAGGCGGGCGTGGTAGAATGCATCAGGATCAGCAAAATAAAAAGAGGAGTGCAGCCAAACAAAATAGCCCACTACCAGCAGCAGCCCGACTATCCATTTCCATCTATTATTTACCAGCATAAAAAAATTAATTATATAATTAATTATATAATAAATTATATAATTCTTCTAATTGTTAAACATCAATATCCATTCTTTCCAGCTAAATGCTGCAATGAAAATTATTTGGTGTTTTTACAATACAAAACACTCTGATTTAAAACTATTGACATCCTTGTTGATACTGCTAATATACAACGATAATTGTTGCAATTTTACAACCAAAAACAAAAAGGGGGATGAAAATGTCAGAAATTAAAAACGCAGCAGAAGCAGCAACAAATATTTTACTCGCTTGGGCAAAAAAAGAAGAAAGCAAAGGATACACCAGAAACTTGGAACAAGCAGCAAAAATATATAAAACAATAGGGGATGAGGAAGGGAAAAAAAGAGTATACAATCTCCTAATAAGGATGTACGAAATATGCTATGATGATCCCTATGTTTATAGAAGACTGGGAGGATACTACAAAGAGATAGGAAACAGGAAAAAATCCAAACAATACTTCCAAACTGCTGCGGAAATATTTATAAAGCAAAAAAAGTGGTGGGAGGCATATGAATGCCTCAAACAAGCTGGCGAAAAAGAAGAAGCGCAAAAACTAGCTACTGAGGCGGCCGAAGAAATGGAAAAGGAAGGCCGCTATCACGAAGCTGCTTCCCTCTATGAAGAGAGCGGCAATATAAAAAAAGCTTTAGAAATGCACCTGCAAGTAATTAACAAATACAACAGAAACAATATAATTCCTGCTCATTTCCAGGATATAACAAAAATGGCGGAAGTAGACAAGCTTCTGCTAACCGTGCTTCTGGAGTTTATGGAAAGAAATGCAGAAAAACTTAATAAAAATAACCTCAAAGTCACCTTATAATAAGGTGACTTTTTTATCAGAACAACCCCGCCAGAAGGACGGGGTTGTTGTCTTGTTGTCTTGTCTATTGTAAATCAACTTTTAAACCAAAAGTGGGGCGATGACAATAGCGATAATTGCCATCAGCTTAATCAAGATATTAAGACTGGGGCCAGAAGTGTCTTTAAAAGGATCACCAACAGTATCTCCTACCACTGCTGCTTTATGGGCATCTGAACCCTTACCGCCTAAATTTCCTGCTTCAATATATTTCTTGGCATTATCCCAAGCCCCGCCAGAATTAGCCATAATAACAGCCAGTAAAAACCCTACAACAGTTGAGCCAACCAACATACCTGCCAGCGGAGCTCTACCCAAAATAAATCCGACTAATACTGGAACGACAATCGCCAAAACTCCCGGCACAACCATATGGCGCAAAGCTGAATCAGTGGAAATGGCCACGCACCGAGCATAATCTGGCTTGCCTTCTCCGCTCATAATGCCTTTTATCTCTCTAAATTGCCGCCTGACTTCTTCTACCATTTCCTGGGCAGTTGTTCCGACTGACTTCATAGTTAAAGCGGAAAAAAGAGCCGGCATAAGACCGCCAATAAACACACCCACCAAAACTTTAGGGTCAAGCAAGTCAACTGTGTTTAAACCAACCACATGACCATAAGTAACAAGTAACACCAAACTGGTAAGAGCAGCGCTGCCAATAGCAAAACCCTTGCCAATTGCTGCAGTGGTGTTACCAACCGCATCAAGCTCTTCCGCTCTTTCTCTGGTCTCCTGGCCCATGCCAGCCATTTCAGCAATACCGGCTGCATTATCAGCCACAGGTCCATAGGTATCTGTTGCCAAGGTAATGCCCAAAGTAGCTAGCATTCCTACGGCGGCAATGGCAATGCCATAAAGCTGGGCTTGGCTGTAAGCAATGCTAATAGCTGCGCTGATTACTAAAACCGGTACAACAGTTGACATCAGCCCCAAAGCAAAGCCAGAAATAATGTTGGTAGCTGGCCCTGTTACTGAAGCTTTGGCAATTGCTTGGGCTGGTTTGTTTTTTTCTGAAGTGTAGTATTCAGTTACCAAACCAATAACTATTCCGGCTACTAAACCAACTAAAATTGACCAATATACGCCAATTGAACCAACGGTATACTTAACCAAAGGATAAGACAAAACCGCTACTAAAAGGGCTGCTAAAAATATGCCTGAGTTTAAAATATTATGAACATTTTTTGATTTGTTAAGAAACACGACCAAATTACCAATAATTGAAGCGATCATACCCAGTCCAGCGATTAGCAATGGCAAAATTACAGCTCCACTGCCAAAAATAAGGCTGGCAGCAACTCCCAAAGCCATCGCGGCAATCAAGGAATCACTGTAAGATTCAAATAAATCAGCTCCCATACCAGCTACATCGCCAACATTATCACCAACATTATCAGCGATGGTGGCTGGATTGCGGGGATCGTCCTCAGGAATCCCGGCTTCTACCTTTCCTACTAAATCAGCTCCAACATCAGCTGCCTTAGTATAAATACCGCCACCAACACGAGCAAATAAAGCGACTGAAGAAGCGCCAAAACCAAAACTGTAAATAATATTTGGATCTTTGATAAAGAAATATAAAACGCCAATAGCTGTCAAAGACAATCCTGTTACTGCCAATCCCATAACCGAACCTGATGAAAAAGCGACTCTCAACCCAGCCAACAAACTTTGCTTAGCTGATTCAGCTGTTCTCACATTGGCCAAAGTAGCAATACGCATGCCAATGTTGCCTGCCAAAGCTGAAATAACAGCTCCCAACACAAAACAAAGCGCCTGCACCCACCCCAGTGGAGAAAAGCCAATAATCAAAGCAACCACTGCAACAAAAACTGACAAAATCTTATATTCTCTGTTTAAAAAAGTCATTGCCCCCTCTCTAATATGGGAAGCTATCTCTCCTGCCTTTTGGTCAACGACTTGTATTTTAGCTAAGCGGTAGGCCAAAAAACCTGCATAAATAAGGCCCACCACGCCCGCTCCAATTGCGTAATACAGCATACTTTTGAGGTTAATTATAATTAATTATTATCTTTGTTATCCTGGTTTTGATTGTTGTCTGTTTGATCATTGTCTTGGCTGTCAGATGATCCGTTCTCAAGATTGGCTGTCTCATCAGCTTCAGCCTCATCAGCTTTATCTGCAGCGGCTTTGTCTGATTCCAAAGCGCTGGGATCAACTATTGTCCCTTGCTCTGAAGCAATATCAATCTTCCAGCCTGTAAGCTTGGCGGCTAATCTAACATTCTGTCCGGATTTGCCAATTGCTAAAGAAAGCTGATCTTCTTTGACAGTAACAACCGCCTTTTTTTCTTTTTCATTAATTTCCACTGCCAACACCTGGGCTGGTGATAAAGCATTGGCGATAAATTCAGCCGGATCTTCACTCCACTCAATAATATCAATTTTTTCACCGCCTAACTCATTAATAATAGTCTGAACTCTAGTGCCCCGCTGTCCCACACAAGAACCAATCGGGTCAATATTCTCCTGATTGGCAACTACAGCTATTTTGGAACGGGAGCCTGCCTCACGCGCAATTGCCTTTATCTCCACTGTGCCAGCCGCAATCTCTGGTACTTCCAAAGCAAACATTTTGGCCAACATTTCTGGGTGGGACCGTGAAGCAATTATCTCAGGGCCTTTATTTCCTTTTTCCACTGAAACAATAAAAACTTTTATCTTGTTGCCAGGGCGATAAAACTCGCCTGGCACTTGCTCTTCTGGAGGCATAACAGCCAGAGCTTTGCCCAAATCAATATAAACCATTCTGCCTTCAACCCGCTGAACCACTCCATTTACTAACTCATGTTCTTTGGCCTTATACTCCTCATAAATAGACTCTCTTTCTATTTCCCGTAATTTTTGAATGATAACTTGTTTAGCTGTTTGGGCGGCAACCCGTCCAAACTCATCTGGTATTTCCAATTCTTGCACAATAATATCACCCACCTCTGCATCTGGTTTAATTTGACGAGCATCAGATAGCATAATATCAGTTTTAGGGTTGAACCTTTTGATATCAGCCACCTCCATCGGGTCAAGCTCGGTAAACTCCTCCCCTGCTTCTTCTGCCTTCTTCTTACGCTCCAACCACTCCTCTCGCTGGGCGTAAAGTTCTTGCTTTTGTTTTTCAATCTCTTCCAAATCCATATCCTCCACCACTGTCTTTTCGTCAAACACTCTCATTTGTCCTGACTCTGGGTCAAACTGAACTTTAATATTTTGTTCTTTGTTGCCAAAATCTTTGCGGTAAGCAGCTGCCAGAGCTGCCTGAATAGTTTCAATTACTTGTTCTTTTTTTAGGCCCTTTTCATCACAAATCTGCTGAATAGCGGCCATAATAGGATTGGACATAATTCTTTATTAAAAATTAATTTTTTTAATATGTTTAGATATAAAAAATAACTAGTATAAAACTAGTCTAACTTTAGCTAACCAAAAAAAACAATTTCTGTCAAGTTGACAAAAACACAATATTTTAGTAAAATTATAAACTACTCAACCAATAATCAAACGACTAATAATCAAATTTTAAGCAAATATATGTATATGAAAGAAACACAAGCGCCATCTGATTACAGGGATCTCCCTAACCCACAACCACCCTTTCCTTTGAACCAAGATCAAGTTCGCGCTTTACCTCCTAATTGGAAAAACAAGAGCAAGGTAGAAATAGAAAAGCTTCTAGAAAAATGGGGGGTTGAATTTATTAATAATAATTGGGAGCCTGAAGAAGAAAGTTTTTTAAGAAAATTTATTGACAAATCACCCCGAGCGCAAAAAAGTGAATACGATCTTATCCTTCAAAAAATCGTTAATCAAAGAAGTAAACAAGGCAAGGCAGCGCCTGCCACAAAAAAGAAACGCGAGTTAATTCACCAATGGATATTTTTCGTCAGAGACAAAGTGGAAGATCTGTGGAGGGAGTACACAAACAGCAATCAAAAACAAAAACAAATAACACGCGAAATGAAAACTGTATATGAACCGCTGCCATCTCATGAGTTAAGAAAACCTGAAGAAAAACAACAGGAGGATCAAATTGACAATTAAATACATACCAACAGGATGGTTTGACTACAAAAAAGTACAGGCAACTGTAACAAGTATATTGTTAGCTATCAAATTCAACAGCCAACAAATAATGCGCCTTCTTAATGTTATTGCCGAAAACTGCAATCTTAATAATTTGGGAAGTGATATTCTACCAACGATTAAAAATGGTAAATACACCGCGCTCTACAAGCCTCGCTCTGAAGATGATCCTGATTATGGCGTTGGTCCTATTTTGATAATTTTATCTACCGAACCCAATCTGGATTATTTGCAAAAGGTAATAAAAGCAAAACAAATCCCTGTTAATTGCCACCGTAGTCAAAACCAACTGATCATAACTTTTTCCATTGAACGCCACCAAAAAATGGAAGCAGCTATTATGAATTAACCACTATTTACGGTGGTTAATTTTTTATTTTATTTAATTTTTCCCTTGCTTGTTTAAGTTTTTCTCTCTCTTTATTTATAACCTCACTTGGCGCTTTGCGCAAGAACTCTTCATTGCTAAGCTTTTTTTCAAGTGAGGCAATATATTTCTCTAGCTCTCTTCTCTCTTTTTCCAGTCTAGCTTTAATGTCGCCGCTGACAGCTAAATAAATATCATAACCATCGCCAGGATAGTGTAAAGCAGAGTCTTTGTCTAATTCTTCTACAAATCCAACTCGCGCCAGTTTAGCAATCAATTCTTTTTGGCTCTCAATCAATGGCTGGTATTTTTCACTTTCAATTTTAACATCAACTACTTCTACTGGCGGAATTTTGTTGGTGCTGCGCAAACTGCGAATGTTAACAATTATCTCCTGCAATAAATCAAATTGCCCTCCACCGCCTGCCTCTCCCTGCGCCTGGGGCCATTTTTGCACCATCAACATCAACTCTGGTTTCTTCTCAGGGTTATAGCTAGTTGACCAAATAACTTCAGTTACAAACGGCACAAAAGGATGCAGCATAATAAGCAGGCGCTCTAAAATATAATTTAAAATTTCGTCTTTGCCTTGCTCTATTTTGGCTACTTCCAAATACCAATCAGCTAGTTTTGACCAAGTAAACTCATACAATTTTTCAGCAGCTGGAGAAAAGCTAAACTGCTCAAGTAGCCCTGTCACCTCTTGGATGAGTTGGTTGAAATTTGCCAAAATCCATTGGTCAGCCAAAGTCTTGGGCAAAGGCTGGCTGGCGATGCGTTCTGGTTTGTTTACAGTCAACAAAATAAAACGGGCAATATTCCAAAACTTATTGACAAAATTGCGGTAACCAGCAATTTTTTCCTCATACATTCTAATGTCATTGCCGGGCGCCGTGCCAATAATCATTGACAGGCGCAAAGCATCAGCGCCGTATTTGGCAATCATCTCCAATGGATCAATGCCATTGCCCAGAGACTTTGACATTTTTCTGCCTTGTTTGTCCCTGATAAGTCCATGCAAATAAACTTTTTCAAAGGGGATTTGTCCGGTAGTATAAATAGTCATAATAATCATACGCGCCACCCAAAAAAACAAAATATCATAACCCGTCTCCAGTACTTGAGTGGGGTGAAAACGCTTGAAATCCTCACCCTCCGGCCAGCCCAAAGTAGAAAAGGTCCATAGGGCTGAAGAAAACCAAGTATCCAAAGTGTCCTCATCCTGCCGCCAGCCCTCTCCCTTTGGCGGCTCTACTCCCACATAAACTTCCTCATCTCCTCCCTCTTTGTACCACACTGGGATTCTGTGCCCCCACCAAATTTGGCGAGAAATGCACCAATCACGCAAATTTTCCATCCACTGAAAATAAGTTTTATAAAAACGCTCAGGAATAATATCAATTTTTTGTTTAGGATCGCCGCTAAGTCCCTGCCTGACTGCTTCAATTGATAGCTCCTTTAAAGATTTGCCAAAACGCGGTATTTTTTTGTTAACATCAATAAACCATTGCTTGCTAGTCAAAGGCTCAATTGTTGTGCCGCAACGATAACAAACTGAAATATTATTTTCAATCTCTTCAACCTTCACCAACAGGCCGGCCTTTTCCAGGTCAGCTATAAATTTCTGGCGACACTCCTCCACCGGCAAGCCAGCATAAGGGCCGGCTTCAGCTGTCATTTTGCCGTCCTCATCAATAATTTTTTTAACCTCAAGGCCGTATTTTTCTGCCCAAGCAAAATCAATCTGGCTGTGGGCTGGGGTCACACCAATTGCCCCGCTGCCAAATTCTGGATCAACCTCCTTGTCAGCAAAGACTTTCACTTTAATATCAACCTTGCCCAAATTTATCTCAAGCTCTTTGCCAATCAAATCTTGGTAGCGCTGGTCATCTGGATGCACTGCCAAACCTGTATCGCCGATTTTGGTTTCTGGTCTGGTAGTGGCAATGACTACGGGTCCGTATTTAATATAATAAAGTTTGGCTTTTTGCTCTTTGTACTCAACTTCGTCATCAGCCAAAGTAGAGTGGCAACGCGGACACCAGTTGACAATTCGATCGCCCCGATAAATCAAACCGTCTTCATACATTCTAGTAAAAACATGATAAACTGTTCGGGACACATCCTCATCTAAAGTGTATTTTTCCCTTGACCAATCAAGGGACGCTCCCATTTTGCGCAGTTGTTTGCGAATGGTATTTTTGGATTTGCTAACATATTCTCTGACCCGCTCCAAAAACTTTTCCCTGCCTAGATCCTCTTTTTTTAACCCTTCTTTGGCCAGCTCTTTCTCTACCACTGTTTGGGTGGCAATAGCTGCATGGTCAGTGCCCGGCACCCACAAAGTCTGCTTTCCCTGCAAACGCTGAAAGCGGATAATCAAATCCTCATAAGCCAGCATTGAAGCATGCCCCAAATGCAGTTTGCCCGTTACATTGGGCGGAGGCAGAACAATGGTAAAAGTGGGAGTATCTTTGTCAGTTACACCTCTTTTGATGCATTCATCTGGATTGAATAAGCCAGATGACTCCCAGTACTGATAAATATCATCTTCATATTTGCCTGCCTCGTAAGCTTTGGGCAGGTTGGATGATTCTATTTTCATAAATAATTTAAATTTAATAAAATAATAAATTTTTTTAATAAAAAAACCGCCACCGGGCCTGAGAACCCATGCTGGGCGGTACCATCTCAGTTCCCCAAAAAAGGGGCTCTTAATTTAGCGCTGTAACGGGCGCACCCCGGGCAGATCTACTTTCTCCCCACCTATTTTGATATTAGGCAACGTACCGTAAAATCATGTTTAATTTAAATAACCTAGTTATTCTCATCTGTAGACTAATATCAAAATAGGTGGGGGATTTCTTCTGCCGGCAGTCAGGCGACATTACCTCCTGACTATTGCCTTTTATTTGGTTGTACTTATAAATTAATATACAACATCCTAAAAGTCAATCACTCTAATATCTGATTTGTCACCAAAATAAAACCTAACCCAAAAACTATCATAGGGCCATGAGCCAATAATTCTCTCTGGCCATTCTACTACCACCAAACTTTCCTCATCTTGTAAATAGTCACTTAACCCCAAATCGTCCAACCGCTGGTCATAATCAATGCGATACAAATCCACATGGACGAACCTCTTAAACCTTTTGTCATTCAATGGATAAACTTTCATTAGGACATATGTTGGACTGTTAACAGTATCCTTTACTCCCAATTCTTCAGCTAAAGCTTGGGCTAAGACTGTTTTGCCGCTTCCTAACTCCCCTTGAAGCAAAATAATATGCTTGGTTCCTAAACGGCGAAGTATTTCCCGGGCCAATTGCCTTGTTTCTTGAGGAGAATAACTAGTATGATACATAATTTTGTTATTTAATCGGCAAATTAGGATCTGGTGACAATGATAACAACTTCTGCTTGTTCTGATAATTTTCCCTGTCAAAATAACCAGCCAAAGCTATCATCGCCGCATTATCACCAGTATATCTAAGCTGGGGCATCTCCAGACTAACATTCTTAATTTTGGCTAAATCAGACAACTGCCGACGTAAACGCTGATTTGCACTAACACCGCCAACTACACTAATCATTTTTACTTGGTATTTATCAATAGCCTGCTCCATTTTGGCCGATAAAGTATCAACTACCGCCGCCTCAAAACTAGCGGCCAAATCAGCCAATTTCTCAGAAGTAAGATTGCTTTCTAATTTTTGATATAAGTATAAAACAGCTGTTTTTAAGCCAGAAAAAGAAAAATTAAAGTCACCGCTGTTAAGCATTGGTCGCGGCAAAGAAAATTCATCGGTTTTTCCTGATTGGGCCAATTTGCTCAGCGCTGGACCACCTGGATAACCCAAGCCTAATAGTTTGGCCACTTTATCAAAAGCCTCACCAGCAGCATCATCAACTGTTCGTCCCAGTATTTGCCAATCAAAAAAACTATTGACTAAAACAAGCTCAGTATGCCCGCCTGAAACAATTAAGCTTAAATAAGGAAAAGGAACTTCTATGTCTTTCTTTTCTCCCTCTCCAGGAAGCAACCATGACCAAAGGTGACCAACTAAATGATTAACTGGCACAAGCGGCAAATTTTGCGCCCAAGCTAAAGTTTTGGCTGTTTCCCAACCAACCATCAATGAACCAATAAGTCCCGGGCCTAAGGTAGCAGCGACTAAATCAATTTCCCCCAAAGATAATTGAGCTTTGGATAGGGCTTGATCAATCACAGGGATAATGTTTTTTATATGCTGCCTAGCTGCCACCTCTGGCACTACCCCTCCATAACGGGCGTGAATCTCCATTTGCGAGCTAACTACATTAGAAAAAACCTGAACTTGGCCAGATTCTACCCCAATTACGGCAGCAGCTGTTTCATCGCATGATGTTTCTATGCCTAATATTCTCTTCATAACTGTTATTATAACAAACCTTTTTCTAAATAACTAAATTTGCAACCGCCTTAATTGTGTGTAAATATTAGAATAAAGGGGGGTTATTATTAACACAAATAAATGATTAACAATAAAAATATTGCGCTTATTGTCTTGCTGTTAGTAGCGGCGCTATTTTTAGCCGTTATTTTTTTTAACAAAAAACAAGACAATAAAAACAATCGGGCTTATTCAAATATCAAAATAATTACTGGTGATTATGCCCTTGATAACGGCAAAAAATTGACTCTAAAGCCAATGGAGAAGTTGGTTGTCAAAGGCAAATTGACTATAAAAAATGGATCAATTGTTGGCAAGCAGGGTGTTTGGATATTGGCTGATAGTTTGCAAATGGATAAGGAAAGTAAAATTATATCAGAAAACGGACCAATAATTATAACTGACTCTGCTGAAAAATTTAACCAACTAAACAAGAAACTTGGCCAAACAAACACTAACAATCCCCAAAAAACATTGGCGCAACAAATAGCATCTGCTACAAAAAAAATAAGACCTCTTATATTGCCTGCCTCTGCTCAAAATAAGCAAAAAAACATAATTTCTGGAACAATCAAATCCCAACTAAAAAAACCTTTGCCTATCAAAATTAGAGAAAATGAAAGCGGGGATATTTATATTACCTTTAACAAACCAACTATTTTCAAAGACCTTGCTATTAAAGCGGCGGATGGTAGGGATGGAAAACCAGACCTAGAAAAAAATTGCCAAGCTCGGGGCGGTTATGGCGAAAGAGGGTCCAACATATACCTAACAATGGAGGAGGAACTGATTGTTAAATCAGCTGTTTTAAATTTAGGAAATGGTTGGAATGGCGGTAGGGCTTCAACTGTTGCCTGTTCTGAAGCTGAAGCTATTGGCGGCGATGGCGGCAATGCCGGCCGTTTAAGAGTGTTTTACGATGGCATCAAAGTTGCTGGCATTCTAACAATCAATCCTGGCTTGCCTGGCGATGGCGGCAGTGCTTATGCCTATGGCAGTAACGGTAAAGATGGCGATAATGGACTTCCAGGCGGCAATGCCAAAGCAAAAGGCGGCAGGGGTGGTGATAATGTGCCATTTGTTGATGAATATCGCCACTCTATTGATCCTTATTCTGGCGGAGCGACAAGTCTAAATAATATTACATTGACAACTGGCAAAATAAAGGTTGCTCCCATAAAATCCGGGCGAGGAGGCGATGCTGTTGCCAAAAGCGGGAATGGCGGCAATGCTACTAAATGCAAAGGTAAAGGAGGAGTGGCTGGCGGTGTGAATGCTATGGCTGGCAGTGGCGGCAAGATTGTTATGATTTACAACAACCTTGAGAAGAGAATGAAAAATATTCCCTCTTTAACAATTGAACAAATATTTGGAGGCCGCGGCCAAGCAACAACCGAAAAAGGCAAAAATGGTAAGGACGGGTTAGAATTTTGTAATGATGAAGTAACAAGCAAAGATGCGTCAGATAAAACCACAATTGGTTGCGTTATTCCAACAGATGTCTTGGATCAAGCCTATCCCCCTGATGTGTTTAAAAGGCAGCAAAACAGTAACCAAGGCTCTACTACTATAACTTTTAGCCGCGATGTTTGTATAACTAAATCATTATCAAGTCTGCAAAGGGAAACAGAAGTTTGGCTGAATGATTTTAAACAATTTTGCCCCTTAGCCAAAATAGAAAAGATAGATTTTATCAGCAGCAACAGCCCTTGCTCAATAACATTTTCTTATTAAAAAAAGAGGTCATTGACCTCTAAGTATTGGAGCGGGTGACCGGACTCGAACCGGCGACCTTTTCCTTGGCAAGGAAATGTTCTAGCCAACTGAACTACACCCGCATATTTTCCCCTGGCGATTTTTAATTTTAGCAAATCAACAAAAATAGTCAAGGCTAATCATCTGGGTTTAATAACTCATTGAGCAATTCCTTTGGATCTGATTTGATTAGATGATTGCCATTGTGATTATCTGTAAACAACAAATTAACCGTAACTCCCACTTGAATATTGGTGGGAAGATCAGATTTGTCCACTTGCAAACTTTGTCCGTCCGCAAAAACGATTGTAACCTTTTCATTGTCAATTTTAGTAATAGTGCCTTTCATGCTACTCTCCCTTAACCTTAATTGACACCGCTTTGCTGGGTTTGGCTTTGGGCAAAAC
>WFTD01000010.1 GCA_015485755.1 Patescibacteria group bacterium
GATCTGGACCACAAATTGTTCTCTGGCTTAAATACAGACAAAAAATTCAGCGCTGGCCTGGAGTTGATCTAATAGAGGAGATTGTTAAACAAGCCGCTGAAAAACAGCTATCTGTCCTGCTGCTTGGCGCCAGCCCTTTAAGCAATCAAAAAACAGCTGAAAAATTTAAACAAAAATATCCAAATCTCAAAATTTTTAGCCTGCCAGGCGGGACGATTTATTTTGATCAGTCAAGCGCAAAATGGCAGCAAGACAAAAAAATAATAAGTTTTATTAGGGAGAAAAAACCAGCTATAATCCTGGCAGCCCTTGGCCATCCCAAACAAGAGTTTTGGCTTTATCATCATCACCATTTATTTCCCAGTGTAAAGCTAGGGGTAGGAGTAGGGGGATCATTTGACTTTATTTCCGGTAAAGCAAAAAGAGCTCCCTATTTTTTGCGCAAATTAGGGCTAGAGTGGCTGTGGCGGCTTTTACTTGAACCCTGGCGAATAAAACGAATCTATAATGCCACTTTTAAATTTCTTTATTTAGTTGTAAAATATTCAGGTAATAAATAAATATTATAAAATATGAACACAAAAATTGTTCGCACTCGTTTTGCTCCTAGTCCAACTGGCTATTTGCATGTTGGCGGTCTTCGTACTGCTTTGTATAACTATCTATTTGCCAAACAGCAAAAAGGACAATTTATTTTGCGCCTAGAAGATACTGACAGAGAAAGACTGGTTGAGGGAGCAGGGGAGAGGATTATGCAAATTCTAAAGCAATTTGACTTGCAATACGATGAGGGACCAGATATTGGCGGCGATTTTGGCCCTTATATCCAATCACAAAGGCTTGATTTGTACCACAAATATGCTGATGAACTAATAAAGACAGGCAATGCTTACTATTGTTTTTGCTCACCTGAAAGACTAAAAGAGCTAAGGGAGAAGCAAATAAAAGCCAAGCAGCCGCCTAAATATGACCGTCATTGTTGCAATTTAAGCAAAGAAGAAATTCAGCTGAAGATTGAAAAAGGGGAGAGTTATGTTGTCCGTCTCAAAATTCCTGAGGGTGAGACTTCTTTTGCTGATTTAATCCGCGGCACTATCACTGTAAAAAATGAAACTTTGGATGATCAAATTTTGATAAAAAGCGATGGTTTTCCCACTTATCATTTAGCTGTGGTAGTTGATGACCATTTGATGAATATCACCCATGTAATTAGGGGAGAGGAGTGGATACCATCAACCCCTAAACACGTAATTATTTATCAAGCACTGGGCTGGCCCTTGCCCCAATATGCGCACCTGCCCTTGCTTTTAAATCCAGACCGTTCCAAATTATCCAAGCGGCAGGGAGATGTAGCAGTTGAGGATTATTTGAAGCAAGGTTTTTTGCCAGAAGCCCTGCTTAATTTTATTGCCCTGCTTGGCTGGAATCCCGGCACTGATGAGGAAATTTTTTCTTTGTCTGAACTGCTCAAAATTTTTGACCTGACTAGAGTACAAAAATCAGGAGCTGTTTTTAACCGGGAAAAATTAAATTGGCTTAATGCCTATTATATTAGGAAAACTGATCCAGCTAAACTGGCCGATTTGGTGAAGCCTTACCTGCAAGAAACTGATTATTTTGTTGAGGATAAATTTGACCTTAAAAAAGTAATAAAACTTTTTCAAGAACGGATGGAAAAGCTATCTGACATAAAAGAAAAAGCATCCTTTTTGTTTGTCTTGCCTAATTATGACGGAGAAATACTTATTCCCAAAAAATCAGATAAAAACAAAACTGCAGTCGCCCTTGAGCTTTGCCAAAAACTATTGCAGGAGTATACGCAAGAATGGCAAGAAAATGCTTTGCGGGAATTTTTGGATAAAGAAAGAGAAAAGCAAGGATTTAGCCGGGCAGAAATATTTTGGCCGCTGAGAGTAGCAGTCAGCGGTGCTACTGCATCACCCGATGTTTTTGCTATACTAGATATTTTGGGTAGGGAAGAGTCATTAAGGAGAATAAAAATAGCCCTAGAAAAATTACAAAAATAAAAAAAGGATTAACAATTTGTCATTCCCGCCCTGTAATAAATACAGGGTAAACTCCAGCGGGAATCTAGAAACAAAAAAATATTTATTTTTCTTCTCCGGATGCCAGCTTTATGACCGGTATAATATGCTAGATTATAGCCGGCATAACAATCCATTATGCTCATTGAAAATCCAGCAAATACAAACGGAGAGATATCTTGAATTTATCTTCTTGTCATTAAAGATAAAATATGATAAAAATACATAAAAGAAATTAAACCATAATATTTTCTTAAAAAATCATGTAAGGGGGGTAAAATGCTAAGAAAAATTTTAAACGCTCTTTTTAAAAAAAATTTAGGCGCAAATAAGACAGCAACCGCAGTGGGAAAAACGAAGAAAGAAACAGCCAAAACAATAGTACTAGGTTCAGAGCAGATGAATATTCC
>WFTD01000011.1 GCA_015485755.1 Patescibacteria group bacterium
TACCATCATTATGCTATATAAATACAAATGTTTGATTGGATTATAAACATAATAACAATATATAATAAATCATCCATGTCGCATTTTTATTAGGATAATACGGACAAAGTTTGCAAACCATAAAAAAACCCGAGATTTCTCTCGGGTTTTTTATTTAAAAATTAATATAATTTGATCGCTAAACTCTTTTTTCTATCGCTCCAGCAATACGCTTGACTGCCAGTACAAAAGCGGCGGTGCGCAGATCAATTTTCAGTTTATTGCTTAAAGACCAAACTTCAGAAAAAGCTCTGCTCATTATCTCATCCAGTTTTTCATTCACCTCTTCCTCTGTCCAATAATAATTCTGCAAATTTTGCACCCACTCAAAATAAGACACAACCACTCCACCAGCGTTAATCAAAACATCCGGCACCACCAATTTATTTTTAGCTAAAAGCTTCTCCTCTGCCTCAGGAGTAACACCGCCATTAGCAAGTTCCAAAATAATTTTCGCCTTTATCCGGCCAGCGTTTTCTTTGTTAATGGCGTTCTCAAGGGCTGCTGGTACAACCACATCAACCGGCAACTCCAAAATCTTATCACTCTTTACCTTTTGATAATTATCACAATCACATACTGAACCAACACAATAACAACCACTGGCAAATCCTTTGGACTGCTTCTGTTTTAATAAATGGTCCGGATCCATTCCTAGCTGACGCTTATCATAAATACCACCCTTAGAATCAGCCACTGCCACAATTTTATAACCTGCCTCATGCAAAAACTTAGCTAAAAAATAACCAACATTACCAAACCCTTGAATAGCTACGGTCGTTTGTTTTGGTTTGAGTTTTAATTTTTTAGCTAGCTGCCGAAAAACAAAAAATCCGCCAAGTCCAGTTGCTGCGGTTCTGCCTTGAGAACCGCCAAGTTCCAATGGCTTTCCAGTAATAACACCCAAATTTTTTTGACCTGTAACCTGCTCATATTCATCTACCATCCAAGCCATTATTTGCGGATTAGTATTTACATCAGGGGCGGGCACATCTTTTTGGGGGCCAATAAAATCTTTAAAAGTGCGGATATAAGCACGAGCTAGTCTTTCCAATTCTGCTTTGGATAATTTTTTAGGGTCAACTGTCACACCCCCCTTACCGCCTCCCATTGGAATTCCTACCACTGCAGTTTTGATTGCCATCCAAAAAGCCAATGCCTTTACTTCATCTAAGTTAGTTTTAGGATGAAACCTTATCCCGCCCTTAAAAGGGCCACGCGCGTCATTATGTTGAACCCGAAAAGCGGTAAATACTTTAACTGAACCGTCATCCATCTTGACTGGCAAAGATGCTTGCAAAATTCTTTGAGGATTTCTCAAAATTTCTAAAATATCTTTGTCTAGCTCTAAATATTTAGCCGCTTTGTCAAGTTGAGATAAAGCATTTTTAAATACACTAGCCATATAATTTCCTTTAATTACAATTTTTACCCCTACTAAAACTTATACCACTCTCAGCACACATCAAAACACATATGCTTGTTGGTTATTTGAATTAGCTGTTTTATTTTTTAACCACCCCCCAATCAATTCCAGCTCCTTTTATGCCTTTGGTTTGTTGGAGGTATTTATATGCTTGCAGGGCAGCTTTAGCCCCTTCTCCACCGGAAATAATAATCTGTTTGTATTCAATGTCAGTCACATCACCAGCAGCAAAAATACCGGGGGTTTTAGTTTCACAGTTTTTATTGGTTTTTATCTGACCGCGCTCATCATATTCAACCAAATCACCTAACCATTTAGTCTTAGCCACATGGCCAATTTCAACAAAAACCCCATCAACCTCAATCTCTCTCTCTTTGCTTTCATCATTTACATCCACTACCACAATCGACTTTACTCGCTCCTCACCTTTTATCTCTTTGACTTTGGAGTTTAAAACAAGCTCAATGTTGTCTTTACTTTTTACCCTTTCTACTAAAATTTCATCTCCCCGAAACTGGTCGCGGCGGTGAATAAGGTAAACTTTCTTGGCGATCCGAGATAAATACTCGGCTGCATCCAGAGCTGAATTGCCTCCGCCTACCACTGCCACCACCTTACCTTTATAAAGCGGGCCATCACAAGTAGCGCAAGAAGAAACGCCCTTGCCTTTGAATTCTTCCTCGCCAGGCACACCCAAATCACGCGGAGTTAAACCAAAAGCCAAAATAACCGCTGCCGCTTTGAAGTCACCAACAGTAGTTTTTACCAAAAAATCTCCTTCGCCCTTTTTCTCAATTTCTTTTACTTCCCCTGATTTAAATTCTGCTCCAAACTTTTTGGCATCTTCCAAAAATCTATTCATCAAATCAAAACCATCAATCAAGCCAACTCCAGGGTAGTTCTCTATTTCATTGGTGAGAGCGGCTTGACCGCCAATATCCTTGGAAATTATTAATGTTTTTAAAGCACGCCTAGAGGTATAAATAGCAGCTGTAAGACCAGCAGCGCCACCACCAACAATCACCACATCATAATAAGGGGTGTTTTTCTCATCCATATTTTTGGCAATTAATTTTATTCAAACTATTCTAAAACTTTATCAAGGTGAGGGGTAATAGCCTCCTTTGGTTGGGCCCCAATCAACTGGTCAACCATCTGTCCCCCTTTAAAAATTCCCAAAGTTGGTATACTCATAATCCCATACTTCTGGGCGGTTATTGGATTTTCATCAACATTAAGCTTGCCGACTTTTATTTTGCCTTGATATTCTTCAGCTATTTCAGCTACCACTGGCGCTACCATACGGCATGGACCACACCATGGCGCCCAAAAATCAACCAACACTGGCTGATCGCTCTGGAGAACTTCTTGGTCAAAATTTTGGTCAGTTAAAGTAACTTCTGACATATTTTTTGGATTAATAATAAATAATTTTTTTAATTACATATTCTTGAAAAGTTGCTCTATTAACTTTTCCAGTTCTTTTTTATTTAGCTTTTTAGAGGTGGCAAAACAATCTGCTGCATAATCCTGGAGTAACAACTTAGCCACACTACGCAACGCTGATGAAGCGGCTGTAACCTGCTGCAAAACTTCTGCCACATCTCTATCCTCCTCAATCATTTTTTCTATACCCTGCACTTGGCCGCAAATGCGGCGCAAGTTTTGCAAAATAGTTTTACGGTTGCAGCGATTAAGCGCCATACATTAAGTATAAATGATTATTTAAGTCCAAGCAATCTATCAATTTTGGGTTGATTAAAACCAACTACCACTGAACTACCAATCCAAAGCTGGGGTACACCCTCTTGTCCAGATTTGCGTATCATATCCTGAGCGGCGCGCTGGTTACTAGCCACATTTACCTCTTTGAAAGGCACACCTCGGCTTTGTAAATACTGTTTAGCGCGTTTGCACCAAGGACAGGAAGGGGTGGTAAAAACTATTACTTTGGGATATTTGCCGCTCATAATTTAATTACTTAATTATATACCCTATACCAGTAT
>WFTD01000012.1 GCA_015485755.1 Patescibacteria group bacterium
ATATTGCCAGGGGGTAAAAAATTGAGCTTGACAACTTAAGTTGTTTTTGTTAAGGTATCTAATTAACTATTATTTTAATAATTAAAATATTATTATGTTTTATAGGCATATTTTAAATAAAGCAACTTTGGTCGCAGTGATTGCAACTGTGGGTATTGTTATTTTGGGTATGTCACAGTCAGCTATTGCCACCCAAAGTGATAATAATGGTTATTGTGAAATGCAATTAACCAAACAAGTTGATTCTTCAACTGCTAGCCCTGGCCAAGAATTAAATTATACAATAACCCTGACCAATACTGGCACTGGTTATTGTACTGGCGGGGGAGTTAAATTAAAAGATATTTTTTCCGATTTGGTTACGCCAATTGATAATTCTGCTACTCCTGAAGCAAAAAAGAAGAAAAATGGGTATTGGGAGTGGAATTTTGGCGAGGTAGAACCAGGCTCAGTAAAACAAGTAACACTGGCTGCTCAAATAGATAGCGATGCTGCTTGCGGTAGTGTTGTGGTTAATAAAGCTTGTGCTTGGTCTAAAGAATATAAAAAATACGGAATCAAAGATCCGGATTTAGGCAAAGGGTGGATTTGTACCACAGTTGAGACAACCGTTGAATGTAATAATCCCGCTCCGCAGTGCGGCAATGGCGTCCTTGAAGCAGGAGAACAGTGTGATGATGGCAACTTAGTAAGTGGAGACGGATGCAATGCAAGCTGTGAAATAGAAAAAGTGCCAATGTGCCCAGTTTCTACTGATATACTGTTAGTCATTGACCGTTCAGCTAGCATGGCTGATGATTCTTATTGCCAAGAAAATCCTGCTTTGGATAAGGCTCAGTGCGAAGCTAATGGTTTTACCTGGAAAGTTGAACCAATGGACTCAGTAAAAACTGCTGCTAAATATTTTGTTAATATTTTAGATGATAACAAAGATCAAGTTGGCGTTGTTTCTTTTGCCACAACTGCTTCTTTGGATCAAAATTTAACTAGCAACTTTACTGCAGTTAAAACAGCTATTGATTCAATGACCCCATATGGCTGGACTAATATTGGCCAAGGGTTAGATCTGGCAAGGGAAGAGCTTGATAATAATAGACGCAACGAAGCTTTTCCTGTAATTATTTTGCTAACTGATGGCATCCCTAATGTTGACGAAAATGGTAATGTAAATGATGAAAACGGTGGTTTTGCTTACGCTTTATCCGCTGCTCAAGCAGCCAAAGATTCTGGTTATACTATCTTCACTATTGGTTTGGGATCATCTACCAATCCTGATTTGTTAAAACAATTAGCCTCAAGCCCTGACAATTATTTCAGCGCACCAAGCGTTGCTGATTTAAGCAAAATTTACAATCAGATTGCTTTTGATATTTGCGAATATGGGTCAATTGGCGGTTGTAAATACAATGATCTCAACAATAACAGTTCTATTGACGCGGGCGAGCCAACTGTTGACGGCTGGCCAATTGAAATCAGCGGCGGCAACTTGCCATCTCCTCTTACAGTTGAAACTGTCAATGGTTGCTATCAATTTTTTGGTTTAGAAGCAGGCACTTATACGGTCAAAGAAAAAGACGGGGGTAAATTGTACGAACAAACCTATCCAGTCAGCCCAAGTGAATATACGGTTAATCTGAATTGGGGAGAGGAAATAACTAATTTGGATTTTGCTAACTATTTTCCAGTTTGCGGTAATGGTCAACTTGACGATAGTTATGGCGAACAATGCGATGATGGCAACCTAACAGATGGCGATGGTTGTAGCTCTACTTGTCAGCTAGAGTTAGGGGTGATTGCAGGCTGTAAATATAATGACGCAAACAACAACGGAATTATTGATCAAGATGAATCAACTTTGTCTGGTTGGAAGATTGTCTTAACCAAGCCAGACGGTACTGAAGTTGAAACAAATACAGGCCAAAACGGTTGTTATGAATTTACTAACCTTGAGCCAGGCCAGTATAATGTAAGGGAATTGCAAATCAGCGGCTGGAGCCAAACTTATCCTGATTTTGGCAGCTATGATATTGATTTGTCTTATGGCCAAAAAAGTTTGAACAATGATTTTGCCAATTATCAAGAAGAGCCAGCTCCTTATTGCGGTGATGGAATTAAAAATGGCAATGAAGAATGCGATGGCACCGATGGAGTAGGAGATGGACAGAGTTGTAGTTTGGAATGCACTCTAGTAGAAGAACCGCCAGTTTGCAGCGGTGATTGCGGCGGCGGTGGCGGCGGACCGGTAAAACCAGTCTTATCTATAACCAAAACTCCAAATAAAACCTTGGTAAATCCAGGCGAAATTGTTGATTACACAATTACCATTTCAAACCAAGGCAATGGCACTGGTTATGATTTGACATTAATTGACACCCTGCCAGATAATTATTTAACTTATTATTCCACCTCTACCTTCTCTACTTCAACGACCAAAGAGTGGTCTTTGGGGGATATAAAAGTCGGTGAGACAAAAACAGTTAAATATCAAGTGTTATTTTCCACTACCACTCCAAGCGGAAAATACACTAATACAGCAGTGGCTAGTGTTAGCAATGGCGATTCAGTGGAAACTCAAGCTACTGTGGAAGTAAGGTTGCCGCAAGTATTAGGAGAAGAGTATGAATCATTGTTATCTTTGATAAAAGCTGCCAACATGTCATTTACCAATCCAGGCAATACAGTTACTTATTCATTAGTTGTTACAAATACCAGCTCAGATGAAACCGCTGTCAATGTAACTTTGGTTGATAGGTTGCCAAAAGGTTTTACTTTTATTGACAATCAAACAGATGTTAATTCTTGGGTGATAGGTGATTTGGCTCCAGGTGAAAGCAAAAAAGTTGAATACGAGGTATTGGTTGGTGAAGAAGTAACAGCTGGAGAATATGAAAATTTAGCAGTAGCTAGAGCTGATAACGCTCCCGAAGTTTTTGCTAAGGCATCAGTTGAAGTTAGAGATATTAGCGTCCTAGGCTTTGAATTGCCCGATACAAATGGCGGTGAAAAGGCTTTAGGGGCTTTGCTAGCTGGAATTATGTTGGTAATTGGAGCCTTATTTATTTCTCGTCGCCAAAAAATAGAGGATATAATATAATTTACTCATGATAGATTTTGTCAGTCCAAAATCATTATTGTGGAGGCGTAGACAAATATATCTTAGTTTATCTTTGTTAATATTTGCCATTGGGGCGTACTTATTGTACGCCTCAATGTGGCCTCTTGTTTTTAAGGCTTCAGCTACTGCTGACTTGCCTCAAATTTTACCTGCCAACCCTACGCCTCCCCCTGAAATATTAAACCAATTTCGCTTGCCTAAAAATGATACAGTGGTAAGAATAGTTGCTCCTCCGGCAGAGGAAAAGCAAAACACCAACTCAAATAAGCAAAGCAAGGCGCAAGTCAAAGCTGTAACTATAAAAAAGACCATAAAAGAAAAACGCCTTCCCAATAAAAATTGGATTAAAATACCAAAAATGGGAGTTGACACGGAAATTTTAGAAGGTAAAGTAGAAGAAATGTTGTGGAAAGGAGTGGTGAGAATGTCAGTTGGCTCCACTCCGGACCAAGGAGGCAATACTATTATTACAGCCCACCGCTACTTGTACCGCCCGCCTGATCCACGCACATTCTTTTTATTGGACAAGTTAAAGCCAGGAGATATTATTACTATTTACTGGCAAAACAAAGAATATAAATATAAGGTTAGAGAGAGTAAAGTAGTTGACCCAGACCAAATTGAGATATTATACAAC
>WFTD01000013.1 GCA_015485755.1 Patescibacteria group bacterium
GACAATATAAAAATTTGGTTTTTGTTTCTGGCCGCAGACCTATTGACATAGGGCTTGGTAAAATGCCGGATCGGAGTGTAGCATGACAACCACCTTTCATTGTCATTCCGGAATCCCGACTTGTCGGGATATCCTGAATCTACCTCTCCACTGTCATTCCGGAGTCTACGGAGCGAAAGCATAGGGACATCCGGAATCTACTTTTGTTTTAACGCGACATGACAAATTATTTTTTATTTTTGTTTTCTAGATTCCCGCTGGAATTTACCCCGTATTTATTACGGGGCGGGAATAACAATGTTAGAAAAATGGGAGTGATAATAGAGAAAAGAGGAGTGGTACGATGTGACAATTGCTACCATCTATTATCTACCGATCACTAATTACTAGCTATCCGGTTGAATAAGTTTTTTAGCTTTGCTTTTTTATAAATATCTTCTATTTGATTATTTTTTATTATCTTGATAAAGTTTTAAAAGTCAAAATTATTCATCAGACTTTTCTTAAATTCTAATTTCTAACTTATGTCTTTTCAGATAGGTATTGTTGGACTTCCCAATGTAGGCAAATCAACTTTGTTCAACGCTTTGACACGCAATCAAGCTGATGCGCAAAATTATCCTTTTTGCACTATTGATCCCAATGTAGGAGTGGTGGAGGTGCCAGATGAGCGGCTGGAAAAAATAGCTAAACTGGCAGACTCCCAGAGAGTCATCCCAACTATTATTGAATTTGTTGATATTGCTGGGCTGGTCAAAGGAGCGCATCAAGGGGAAGGTTTGGGCAATCAATTTTTATCACACATCCGCGAGGTGGATGCAATCGTGGAGGTGGTGCGGAATTTTCATGATCCAAATATTGTTCATGTTGACGGCAGGATTGATCCGGAAAGCGATAAAGAAACAATCAACCTAGAGCTGATTTTTGCTGACTTGGAAACAGTCAACCGAAGGCTTGATAAAGTAAAGACCCAAATGAAAGGACCGCATGACAAATTGCTTGACCTGGAAAAAGATATGCTGGAGAAGATAAGGCAAACCCTAGAGCAAGGCAAGTGGGTGTCAACTTTGGAATTTTCTGCTGAAGAAAAAAATATTCTCAAAAGTTTAAATCTACTTACCGCCAAGCCTCTGCTTTATGTTTACAATGTTGATGAAGATGACCTAAAGAAGGAGGAGAGCTTGCCAGATAATACTATCAAAATATGCGCTAAACTTGAGGCAGAGCTAACTGCTCTATCTGAGGATGAAATGAGAGAATACCTCAAAGAGCTGGGGATTAAAGAAACTGGGCTTGATAAACTTATCAAGGCCTCCTACCGCCTACTCAATCTGATTACTTTTTTTACTGCTGGTGAAAAAGAAACCAAAGCCTGGACTGTTAAACAAGGAAGTAGGGCGCCTGAGGCGGCTGGCAAAATCCACAGCGATTTTGAGCGTGGCTTTATCCGCGCTGAAGTGGTATCTTATGAAAATTTTATCAAACACGGCGGCTGGCACGGCGCCCGCGAGGCCGGAGTTCTCAGGCAAGAAGGTAAAGACTATATAGTGCAAGATGGGGATGTGATGTTGTTTAAATTTAATGTTTGACAAACAGCTAATTTATAAGTTCCTTTAGTTAAAGGAAGATCCGTGTACACACTGTCAAGGAAGTGGAAAATTAACCAAAATCTGCTCTTCCTGCGGAGGTAAAGGAAAAATCTTATTATTTTTCACTTGCTCTAGATGTAAAGGAAAAGGTAAAATTGTAGATAATGATAAAGAATGTGATCATTGTTATGGAGAAGGGGATATTCATATAAAGTCTTGTAATTTTAAAGAGCAATGGATGGAAGATCTGCCTATGGCTCCTGGTCATTTCTACCTATAAATATATCCGCCTATAAGGCGGGTTTTATAATTTTATATTTAAAAAGCGATGCATACCCACATCGCCAAAATAAATTATTTTATTGCCTCATTTAAGTCACTAATATCACCTACTACCACAGCCTGCCCCATACGCATTGCCTTCTCTAAAGGCGACTCCACTCTCAATACTTTACCTGGAAGATACCAAAAACCTGATCTATCACCCCCACATGAACAACTCCTACGAAGACAGCCAACTAACTGCAAAGGTTTTTTACTATAAACAACAGCATAATATGGAATTTTAAAATCTTTAGCAGGGGTGTGCAAAGTTATTAGCTCTCCAATAAATATTGCTCTGCCGCACCAGGCGCATCTAATTGCCATTTTTTCTAAACAACGGTGGCAGTATGGAGCCCTTCCTTTATTTACTGGTAATTTTGTTTCTATTTTTTCACCAAAAGCTTTTACTGTATCAATCACCGCTGTCAAATAACCGCAATCAGCAATAGTAAACTTACGCACCTTAAAAATGATTCCTAACAATGATCTAAAAAACATTACCTTGCCCCCCTTATGTAAATGAACTAATT
>WFTD01000014.1 GCA_015485755.1 Patescibacteria group bacterium
CCATAAACTTTTTATACATTATAAATTCAACCAAAAAAACCGGCCCATCAGGCCGGTTGGCGCGCAAAATAAATATTAAATCACAATCCAACCAATCGGCCTGATTCATCCCGAGCAAAATACATCCAGCAAAAACAATATGGTTTGCAGCTTATTGATTGGCTTGTGATATTATCCATAATATTTTATAAATGTGGTTTCAATATAATACATTTCCAAAAAATGTCAAATCCCTGTCTTACAAAAAAGAAATTGACATTTATTAAGGCGGTGATTAATATAAAAAAATATAAAAAAGCTCATTAAAAACATAAAATAAAAGGAGGATTTGTTATGAAAACAAAAACAGCTATGGCGGTTATTTTTCTCATTTTGATTGCAGTTTCCTTGGTTCCGGCCCAAAACAGATTTAAACAACTGCAACTAGCCATAACAAATTACCACCAGGCTGACTCAACCGCCAAATCAAAATGGCAAAAAAGCGTTTCTGATCAGCTGCTTTTGCTTTTGGTTGAAATGCCCCTCTTTTACAGGCAAATTACTCTGCAAGATACCGCCCTGCAGCCAATAACTGGCTTGATGTTGGGAGCGCAGTTGTCCGGTAGACTGTCCAGCGAAAACCATTGCCACTCATCAATATCTCCTCCCGGTTTTATCTCGCCATTAAATTTTGCCAAAAAGTGTATTAGCAGCGCGTATTCATCTCTGTGGTCTGGTCTTGGTATTAGCATGGGCTTGAGCGGTTTTATTATCTCAATTTCAATTCCTAGCTCCTCTTTTGCTTCTCTGATAGCTGTTTGCTCAAGGGCATTTTGCCAGTTGGTGATGTTATCAAATTCAACTTTACCGCCAGGGAATTTCCACATCCCCTCATCGCCATGTTTTACTAAAAGTATTTTATTATTGTCTATAATAACCGGTCCGGCCGCTATTATTATTTGCATGATTACTTATAAATGTTTGTTGGGGCTGTATTTTATTTTAATCTCGTCAAAGTATATTTGCAAGATAAAGTAGGCAGCCTGATCGCGGCGCAGGGGCGATGGTTTTATAATCGCTTGGGCTTGCTGGAGTAAATGTAATTTATCAGACGACAAATATATTGATAGTCATCTAAAACTTAACTCATAACATTAACAAATCGCCTCTCAAAGGACTCAAAGGAGGCGATTTTTTACTAAATAACATCCCTCAGGAAAGACAATAATAACTGATAAAATTTAAGCAAATCATTTATGTCAATCCATTCATTTCTTCCATGGGTATTGCCGCAACGAGGTTTAATTATTATTGATGGAATACCTAAAGCGCCAAAATATCTGCCATCTGAAGCTCCATGAGCTTTTTCTGTTTCAATTTTTCTTTGTAAAAAATTACTAGCAAAAACATAAAAGTCATTCACACATTTACTCCGCCGACCGCAAACATTAACATCTCCCCCCGCTATTTTTTCTACCTTAACCTCCCTACCAACAATTTTCTTAATTTTTCTATACAAACCTTCCTGAGAATGCCTGCTGGTAAATCGGAAATCCAAATAAATCTCGGCTTTATCAGGAATCTTATTTACTGATTCTCCCCCAATAACCTTGCCTAAATTCATTGTTTCTGACCATTTTTCTTTTCTAGCTTCAGGAAAATATTTTCTCAACTTTAAGTAAGCTGAAAACACCTTATCAATGGCATTTACCCCTTGCCAAGGGCGGGATCCATGAGCTGATTTTCCTTTAGCAGTAAGTTTAATATGCAATATACCTTTTTCTTCAATTATCAATTTCCAGTTATCACCACTATCTGGAATAAAAGCACAACCAGGCCGAAAACCCTTGTCGCCAAGCAAAAAACCAACTCCATCAGCCCCGCCAATTTCTTCATCTGTAGTTAACATCAAGCCGATATTTTTATTTGAATTGTCTTTAAAAATTTGTTCTATTACGACCATCATTGCCGCTACTAATGACTTCATATCAGAAGCGCCTCTGCCAAAAAGTTTGCCGTTTTTTATTTGAGGAATAAATTGGCTGCTGTCTGCATCAACCACATCAAGATGTCCTACCAACAATAAATCTGGCCGCTTGGTTTTTTTTGTTAAAGCAACTAGAGATGGTTTGTTATTTTTTTTATATTGGTAAACAAGCAATCCAGCTCGCTTCAGATAAGAAGCACAGAGCTGAACAGCTTCGTCTAATTGTTTTGGGTTATTAGCTGTACTGCGAAGTCTTATTAACCTTTTAGACAAAGATAATATCTTGCCTTTATCTGACTTATTCATACTATTATATTAACAAATAAAGTTAAAAGAAAAAAGGAGACGAATGTCTCCTTATTGTGTTATGTTTTTTATCACCTCCTCAGCACTAGCATGAATATCAGCTTTATTGAGATAGTCAAGGGGTATAAGAACCTTGACCTTTACTTTTCCCTCTTCAGGGAAGAAAATAAGCGAACTAGAATAAACCAAAATGCCTTGATTCTCAAGCCAGGTCACTTTTCTAGCAGCGTCAACAAAATTATTTGCCGGAACAAGGTACTCCTTATCATAAAACTGGCCGCCAAAAACAAATAAAACAACGTCTCCAGCTGTCCGTCCGCCTCGGCGAAAATTATAATCATTAACACGGAAATCATGATTAGGGATAATATCAAAAGCAACATATCCGAGCTGATAAGAGAGTTTGTCAAAAACCATATTTAATTGATCTAACATTTCTTCAGCCGCAACCACCTCATCTTCCAGATTGACTACGGAAAAATCATCAGAATGTATCATACCTTTGAAAATACCGTCCTCAACAATCATTCTGCCAATATAAGTGGGGTAAATAACAGAATCAATAGACTCTCCGGCTACAGTGAGCTCCTTTGGTCCAAACTGGTCAATCATAGGAGTTCTCTCAACTTCCACCCGAGCGCCGCTTTTTGCTTGCACTCCGCGCTTCCTTAAAAAACCTTCCAGTATCTCCACCCTTTTTTCAAAAGAAAGGGGAGTGTTTTTGTCCAAAACAAGCTTTAAATCCCTAATGGAAATATTGGCGATGCCGCTAACTCCATCAGATTCACCTTTAATATAAGGAGTTAACTGTGATTGGTGGTAGAGATCAACAATCTTTAGGATTTCAGCGCTAATTTCCCTTAAATTTCCATTACTTGGTATTTCTTGCCCTTGGGTAACATACCTTTCCAGCCCAACTCTTTTCATTTCCTTAGCCATTTTATTTTTGTCATTAAATTTCTCTGCTGGAGAAAGAAGGACGACCTCATCAAAAAAGCCAATTTTATCATAATGAACCTTCCTCGTCTGAAAAGGCAAAACCAAAGACTTGCTGCCGGCAAAAACAAGCTCACGCTGATCCTTGATAAAATCAAAGAAGCTGAAATTCCCTTGAAAATTATCACCCTCAAAATACTCAAAAATATCATCCAGATCAGCCTCTGCCAAAGAAAACAAATCAACAATCCGACCGTCCTTTAACGGCAATAAAACCCGAAAAGAATTTTTGCATCCTAACTTATCCCTAATAACCCTTGCCTGCTTAAGCTCTCCTTTTAAAAGCGGCGCCCTGAGGATAACAGTCACTGGGGTCACGCAACTAGCAGCGGCAGCTAGCCACAGCATTCGCTGGTAACCGGGCAATCCAATCAACTCTCTCCTTTGGGCTGGCGGAACTGCCCATTCAATATCATCAAAATAAACTTGGTGAGATGCTCCGGCAAAAGCAACCATCCTGGCAATAACCTCCAACCGATAATCCGAAGAAAAAATCCTCTCAAACATTACAATCCTCCCTTTTATCTTTTATTTATTATTTTTATTGTCAAAGTTCTTTATTGTCATCAAAAAACCGCCCTGGCGGGCGGTTAGTTGCTAAAAACTTATCAAACAATCACAACCTCGCCGCCCTCAGTGCGGTAATAACGACCAACAAAATAAAAATTGGCAATATCACTTCTCTCTTATTTGTGCGGCTAAGGTATTCCATATATTTTATTATTTCCTTTTTTAATGTAAAACTATTAAAATAAAAGTCAAGTGGATAACTAAAAATACACTATAAAAATTATAACACGCCTATGCCAAATAAACACCGTCTCCAAACAACAGACCCTGAAATTGCAGAGTTTTTAGAAAAGGAACTTGCCAGGCAAGAGCAGGGGCTGGAAATGATCCCTTCGGAAAACTATGTCTCAAAAGCTGTACTTGAAGCCTTGGGCTCAATTTTGACCAATAAATACTCAGAGGGTTATCCAGGCAGGCGCTATTATGGCGGCAATCAGTTCATTGACCAAATTGAAAATTTAGCCATCTCTCGCGCGCAAAAACTGTTTGGCGCAGAGCATATCAATGTCCAGCCTTACTCCGGCTCGCCCGCCAACTTGGCAGTTTATACGGCTTTGCTAAAAGTGGGAGATAAAATTATGGGAATGGATCTTGCCTGCGGCGGACATTTAACCCATGGTTATAAAGTATCAGCCTCTGGAAAATTCTTCACTTCTGTATCATATTATGTAAACGAAAAAGGCTTGCTTGACTATGACGCTATTTTAGAGGCAGCCAAAAAAGAAAAGCCTAGACTTATTATTGCTGGCGCCTCTGCTTACCCTCGCCTGATTGACTTTGCCAAATTTGCTGAAATTGCCAAAGAAGTGGGAGCATACTTTATGGCTGACATTGCCCATATTGCCGGCCTGATAATAGGTGGGGTGCACCCTTCACCCCTGCCTCACGCTGATGTGGTTACCACCACCACTCACAAAACCCTGCGCGGTCCGCGCGGCGCTATTATTATGAGCAAAATAGAAGACCCTCTTGATCCTGGCGGCAAAAAAAATCTAGCCCAAAAAATTGACAGCGCTGTTTTTCCTGGCTTGCAAGGCGGCCCTCATAACCATCAAACTGCTGCCATTGCCGTTGCTCTCAAGGAAGCGGGGACTTCAGAATTTAAAAATTATGCTAAACAGATAGTAAAAAATGCCAAAACCCTAGCTGAAACTTTGCTGGAGGAAGGGCTGGAGCTTGTTACTGGCGGGACTGACAATCACCTCATGCTAATTGACCTTACTAATCTGGGCATCGGCGGCAAGCAAGCAGAAACAGCCCTTGACCTTGCCGGCATTACTGTCAACAAAAATGTTATTCCTTTTGACCAAAGAAAACCAATGGATCCGTCCGGCATCCGTCTTGGCACTCCAGCCTTGACTGCCCGCGGTATGAAAGAAAAGGAAATGAAAATAATTGGCCATTTGATCTCTCAAGTTCTAAAGAATATCAACAACGAAGATATTATCCGGCAAACAAAAAAAGCAGTAGAAGAACTCACTGCTATGTTTCCTATTTATAAAAAAATGATACACTCTAACTTTCCTCTTTTGATTGATTAGGCGACTCTGGGGTTATCATTTGATTTTGTGCTTGATTGTCTACTTGCCGGCTGAACTTGTTTAATTCCTTTTTTGTTTTTCTCAAGTGCCAACTTCTCTTAAGAAGACCGGGCAGCAACGCCAAAACTCCAATAAAAATCCCTAAAAGCAGCGCTATCATCACCAGTAAGGCGACTGAGGCTTCAAACTTGCCCGCCAAAAAATAAACAGTTACCACCGTAGAGTTCTGCCAAGCAAAAACAACTGACAGCAGAAGAATTATCAAAATAATGAAAATAAAAAATATCATAAGCTATATTAAAGAGGGCTGAAAAGAATCCATTTCTCCCACAATCTTAGCATCAAAAATTTTGGCGATAGAGAAGATGCGTTCAGCTTGGGCAGTGTGGCAAAAGGCTCTGATTTTTTCATAATCCATTGCCCGCAAATCAATCACTCTCTTTTCCCGCTGCACGCCCACTCCATTGTTTTTTAAATAAACTATTTCCAGCTGCTGATGATCGCGCAAGGCTTTGGCTAAAATTTCCAAAATAGTCGGGCGCTCAACCCAAGAGGCTTTTATTTTTTCCAAACTGCCGCCGCTACTATACCAGATATAGCCATGTCTTCTGCCATATTCATAAACATCGCGAGTCACTCGCACATCATCTAGACAATATTTGATGAGCTCCTCCCACCTGCCTTCATTATAATATACCACCGCATCAAGGCCAGTGCCGGATTTGCCTTCTCCCAAAGTGGATTGGGCAATACTTTCTAGTTTAACCCGATGCCCCAACACCTTCTCAACCTCCTCCAGCATATCAAGGTGGGGAATCTTAGCTAGATCAACTTGCTTAAAATAAGGCTGAAGAACTTTGTTGTCAAAATGTTTGGAATTAAAACCAACCAAGAGCTCTGCCTCAGCAAAAAGTTTTTCCATTGCCGGCAGTTCCTCTTCTCGAAACGCTTCCAGTTTGCCGGTAGAAAAATCATAAACACCACAAACAGACACGCCTAAAAGATGGGCGTTTTGCTGTCCGCCCACCTGGTCAAAAATCTTTTTCGTTTCTAGGTCAAAAACCAGTTTGCGCCCCATAGCTTTATTTTTCTAACCACTGCCAATATTTATGGTATTTGCGCTTGGACTGCCACACTCTAAAAGCAAGCAAAATAAACAAAAATGCCAGCCACAAAAAGAAAAGCACCGCCAAGATAATCAAAGCTTTGGGAAAAATAAAAATCAAAACCGCCAGCACAAAAAAGGTAATGCCTTGGAGCAATAAACTCCAAAAAATCATATCAATAGTGCGGCTTAAATGTTCAAAAAATTCTTTGCTGAACATAATTTTTTGTTAAGATTGATAGTAATAT
>WFTD01000015.1 GCA_015485755.1 Patescibacteria group bacterium
CAAAAAAACCACCAGCTATAATGCTAGTGGTTTTTTTGTATTTTTAGTATAATAAACAAGTAAAAGATTTAGATAAAAAAATGGTTTGGCTTTTTTTAGTTTTATTCGCTTATTTTTTAAATGCAGTTTCAACTTTAATTTCTAAATGGTTGCTTATCAAAAGCATACCGGAACCAGTTGTTTTTACTTTTTATATCGGCGTGTTGAATTTGATAGCCCTTGTTTTAATCCCTTTTGGTTTTTATTTTCCTGGATTTAATTATGTTTTGGTTGCAATTTTTTCAGGGGTGTTTTTTGGGTTGGGCTTTTATTTTTTAGCCCGCGCTTTGCGGATTGATCAAGCTTCGCAAGTCGCGCCAATGGTAGGAGGACTTCAGCCGATATTTGTTCTTTTGTTTGCTATTTGGTTTTTGCCAGAGAAGTTGAGTCAAGGGCAGTATGTGGGAGTTTTGTTTTTGGTTTTAGGATCGCTTATCATGGCTTATGAGTTTAGCCGCAGGCGAGTATTTACTGAGGGGATGAAGGATATAATTTTGTCCAGTGTATTTTTTGGCCTTTCCTATGCTTTGCTTAAACTGGTTTATCTGCAGCAAGGGTTTGTTTCTGGTTTCGTTTGGACAAGAATCGGCACTTTTTTGTTGGTAATTGCACTGGCAGCTTTGCCGGGAAATTGGCATAAGATAAAAAATAATTTAAAAGGCACAGGAGAAAAAGTAAAAGGCATTTTTGTTTTGGCTCAAATTTTGGGAGCGGCAAGTTTTTTGATAATAGCTTATGCTATTTCTCTAGGCCCGGTTACTGTTATCAATGCAATGCAAGGCGTGCAGTACGCTATATTATTTTTGCTAGTAGTTGTGTTGGCGCGCCGCTATCCTCACTTGTTGGATGAGCCGTTGTCAAAGAAGATTATTGTCCAAAAAAGTTTGGCTATTGGTTTAATAATTATTGGTTTAGTACTGATAATTTAATTGTCAGATGCTAGTTGAGGTTTTTAATTTATTTATTTTTGCTCTTCTTCTGGCTTTATTGGAGGTGCAAGTTGAAGGCAGGGATGGTTGGGCGCGCAATTTGCCTACTTGGCGTCCGGTGGCCGACAGGTGGTATGTTAAGCTTTACCAGCGCTTGATGGATAAAAGAGAGATGACAGGCTATCATTTGGCTATTTTTGCTTTAGTGTTATTTGTTTTGCACAGTATTTATTTAGCCGGCAGGAAGTGGAGCCTGGGAGGCGAGTTTGAAATTTTATCTGATTTTTTCTTAGTGGCAGTGGTATGGGATTTTTTGTGGTTTGTGGTTAATCCTTATTATGGTTGGCGAAAATTTAAACCAGCCTTTATAGCTTGGCATAAGTCTTGGCTTGGTCCGTGGCCAGTAAGTTATCTCTGGGGAATATTTTTTTCTTGGTTGTTATTTGTTTTTTCTTCCGCACATTTAATTGAGGGAACAATATTTTGGCTGCAGAAATTTTTATTATTGCTTAGTTTGTTGGTTTTAACTGTGGCTGTTCGTTATTTGATTGATTTTAAAAAAAGATGAAAAGAATTTTGGCAAAATCATTCTATTTGGCGCTGGCAACTTTATTTCTTTTGTATAGTTGGCTTTTGTTTTCTTATGACTTTTCTTCTGGCAAGGAAATTAAGTGGGGAGTAACTTTTTCCGCTAAATATGCGGAAGAGTTGGGATTGGATTGGCAAGAGGTTTATTTGCGTATGCTTGATGATTTGGGGGTTAAATATTTGCGTATACCAGTATATTGGTCTGAGATAGAGAAGAAACCTGGCCAATTTGATTTTAGGGATATTGATTGGCAGCTGGCAGAAGCTAACAAAAGAGGGGCGCAGGTTATTTTGGCCGTTGGTTATCGGGTGCCGCGCTGGCCTGAGTGCCACGCTCCCTCTTGGGCAAAAGATTTGCCCCAAAAAGTTTTCCGTCAAAGAGTAGAAAATTTACTAAAACAGACAATTCTCCATACTCGTGTTTTTAGCAATATTTATGCTTGGCAGGTCAACAATGAGCCCTTTTTGGAAAGTTTTGGTGATTGCAGGAGTATTACCAAAGAAGAGCTAGCTCAAGACATTGGCATAGTGAAAGCTTTGGATAATAAGCAGAGGAAGATAGTTTTGACAGAATCCGGTGAGCTTTCTACTTGGATAAAAAGCGCTGGATTGGCAGATGTTATTGGTACATCTCTTTATCGGACAGTATGGAATAAATATATAGGTTATTTTCGCTATCCTTTACCGCCGGCTTTTTATCGTTTTCATGCTGATTTGATAACTAAGAATTTCCCCGTTGAAAAAGTCATTATTTCTGAACTCCAAGCAGAGCCTTGGCCTCCAGGAAAGTCAATTTTGCAAACAT
Organism: Patescibacteria group bacterium; assembly: GCA_015485755.1. Lineage (GTDB taxonomy): Bacteria > Patescibacteriota > Patescibacteriia > S139-126 > S139-126 > S139-126. Next base: position 2,362 of record WFTD01000015.1, read on the forward strand.
CAATTTCTGAGCAGATGGATTCATTTGATTTGGAATTGTTTAAACATAATATTGATTATGCCAGACGGACTGGAATTGATGAGATTTATTTGTGGGGAGTAGAGTGGTGGTATTGGATGAAAGAAAGAGGTAAGCCTGAATTTTGGTTACAAGCCAGGGAGTTATTTAGATAATGTGAACTTTTTATTTTTTTGGTTATCCACAATTTTATTTATTTGGTTTTATAAACATTTTTGTGGTATAATAATTTAAGATTTAAGGTAAATTTAAATATTTATTTTGCTGTGATTGCAGATAAATAATTTTTCAATTTAGAGTCGGCAATACCCCTTTGTTAAAAAGGGGAAAAAAATTATAAAAATTCAATCTCGACC
>WFTD01000016.1 GCA_015485755.1 Patescibacteria group bacterium
ATGCTAATCATCGGGAAGAAATTGATGAGGTTCATGCTGGTGATATTGCCGCTATTGTCGGCTTGAAAAAGACCGCAACCGGCGACACTTTGTCTGATCCTGATTTTCCCGTGCGTCTGGAGTCAATTGATTTTCCGGAGCCGGTTATTTCTATTGCGGTTGAACCAAAAACAAAACAAGACCAAGAAAAGATGGGTTTGGCTTTGCAGAGGTTGGCAGAAGAAGATCCTACTTTTCGGGTGCGTACTGATGAGGAAACTGGCCAGATGATTATTTCTGGAATGGGCGAGTTGCATTTGGAGATTATTGTTGACCGTTTGCGCCGCGAGTTTAAAGTGGAGGCAAATGTAGGCAAACCGCAAGTCGCTTATAAGGAAACAATCCGCAAAACCGCCCAAGCTGAAGGCAAATACATTCGCCAGTCAGGCGGACGCGGACAGTATGGCCATTGTTGGTTGAGGATTGAGCCCAATGAGCGCGGCAAAGGTTATGAATTTGGCGATGAAATTAAAGGCGGCATTATTCCTAAGGAATACATTCCAGCTATTGATAAGGGTGTCAGGGAGGCTATGGATAAAGGCGTTATTGCTGGTTACCCAGTGGTTGATGTGAAAGTAACAGTTTATGACGGTTCTTATCACGAAGTTGACTCATCTGAGGCAGCCTTTAAGATTGCCGCTTCCAAAGCTTTCCAAGAGGCCTTCAAACAAGCAGACCCAGTTTTGCTTGAGCCTATCCAAAAGTTGGAAGTAGTTGTGCCAGAGGAATATATGGGAGATGTTATTGGCGATTTGAACTCCAAGCGAGGACAGATTTTGGAAATGACTGACCGCGGCAATAACAAAGTTATTTACGCTTATGTGCCATTGGCAGAAATGTTTGGTTATGTGACTAATTTGCGGTCAATGACTCAGGGGCGCGGATCTTCAACAATGCAGTTTGACCATTATGCTGAAGTTCCAACCAATGTAATGCAAGAGATAATTGAAGGCAGAAAAGCTGGCGCTGGCAGCGAGAGCTAAAGTTAATTTGTCTAGTATGAACAATTGGCAGGAATTAAAAAGCACAACCAAGAAATTGAATAGGGAAGTTATTGTAATGGATGATGATGGCGTGTGGGTGTTGATGCCGCTTGATCGTTATAATAGCCTGCTTGATGGCGGCAGAAGCAAAGATTTGAAACGGTTGAGCAAGGAAGAATTTTTGCAGGAGATAAATCGCCAGATTGCTGAATGGCGAGCTAGCCAAAATGAACAAATGGAAATTGATATTAGTGTCAGCAACAACAACCAAAGGGACAATCTAGATGATTTAGGGTTGAAGCAAGATGATGATATGTTTTATATTGAGCCGGTAGAAGAGCAAAAATAAGCAGGAAAAAGTTTGGTAATTTTCCACAATTTGTACATAACAACTTAACAAAAGAAGATTATTGATTTTTTTTGGCTAATTTTAGCAAAAATAATTGCTAAATTAGCAAATATTTATCAACAAAGGTCAAGACTTGATTTATATTTAGTTTATTGCTATAATCACCAATGCGTATTTAAAAAATAATTAATAATTAACTCTTTAACGACTGGCTAAAACCCAGATTTCTTGTTTCAAGCAAGATATCTCGGGGTCGTTAAATGAGGAGAAAAAAACTATGGCAGAAAAATTTGATCGCTCCAAAGAGCACGTTAATGTCGGTACCATTGGTCACGTTGACCATGGTAAGACAACTTTAACCGCTGCTATTTTGACAGTGTTAAAGGAAAAGGGCCTCGCTGCCCAGGATAAGTCTGTTGATCAGATTGATAACGCTCCAGAAGAGAAAGAGCGTGGTATTACTATCGCCACCGCTCATGTGGAGTATGAAACTGATAAGCGCCACTACGCTCACATTGATTGTCCTGGCCACGCCGATTATGTTAAAAACATGATTACCGGCGCTGCCCAGATGGATGGCGCTATTTTGGTGGTAGCTGCCACTGACGGACCAATGCCCCAAACTCGCGAGCACATTTTGCTGGCAAAACAGGTGGGCGTTCCTAGAATTGTTGTCTTTTTGAATAAAATTGACCAGGTTGACGATCCAGAATTAGTTGATTTGGTTGAGGAAGAGGTGAGAGAGCTTTTGTCCAAATATGATTTCCCTGGCGATGAAGTTCCTATCATTCGCGGCAGTGCTTTGAAAGCATTGCAGAATCCTGGCGATGAAGAGGCAGCTAAGCCAATTATGGAGTTGATGGAGGCTTTGGATAGCTACATCCCAACTCCTCAGCGTGATGTTGATAAGCCATTTTTAATGCCAATTGAGGATATTTTCTCAATTGAAGGTAGAGGTACTGTGGTTACTGGTAAGATTGAAAGAGGTAAGATTAAGGTTGGTGAAGAAGTTGAGATTGTTGGTTTGCGCGAGACCCAAAAAACCACTGTTACCGGTATTGAAATGTTTAACAAGTCTTTAGACGAAGGTCAGGCTGGTGATAATGCCGGTATCTTGCTTCGCGGTATCAAGAAAGATGAAGTAGAAAGAGGTCAGGTTTTGTGCCAGCCGGGCAGCATCACCCCCCATACTGAATTTGAGGCAGAGGTGTATGTCCTTTCCAAAGAGGAAGGCGGACGCCACACTCCATTTTTCACTGGTTATAAACCACAGTTTTATATCCGCACTACTGATGTTACCGGTGAAGTAACTTTGCCAGAAGGAACTGAAATGGTAATGCCTGGCGATACTGTCAGCTTGAAGGTGAAACTCATCTCCCCAGTTGCCTTGGAAGAAAAACAGAGATTTGCTATTCGCGAAGGCGGCAGAACTGTAGGCGCTGGTACCATTACCAAGATTATTAAGTAAATTTTTAGCTCCCCCCTCCTTTATCCAAGGAGGGGGGAGAAGTCAAAATTAATTATTTTTAACATGGCAGACACAAAAACAGCAACTGAAGATAAAATTGAAACAGCAGAAAAGCCTCGTATTCGCATTAAAATAAAATCTTACGACCATAAGATTATTGACCAGGCTGTCAAGAAGATAATGGAAACGGTTGAACGCAGCGGTTCTACTGTAAGCGGTCCGATTCCTTTGCCAACTGCCAAAAAGAAATATACGGTTTTGAATTCTACTTTTGTCCATAAAGATGCTAGAGACCAGTATGAGATTAGAGTACACAAAAGATTGATTGACATTTACAATCCCACTGCCAAAACCGTAGACGCTTTAACAAATCTTAATTTACCCTCCGGGGTTGATATTGAAATCAAAATGTAATTTTGGTTTTTGGTAAAGATCCTCAGCGGAAAACTATCAAAAACCAAAGTTGCAGAAGGAAAGGTTTAACAAGCAAAGAATATTTTTTCTGCGAAAACTTAAGTTTTTCCAGAAAACCGTTCCCAGCGTTTGCCATCTATATGGCAATTTAGATATCAGGCGTTGGGTACGGTTTTTGCTTACCGCTAATTAATTTGATTTATGAATTTTATTTTAGGAAAAAAAGTGAAGATGACACAGGTTTTTACTGAGGATGGTCAGGCTATTCCAGTTACAGTTATTGCCGCTGGCCCGTGTGTAGTGGTGCAAAAAAAGACCAATGATAAAGATGGTTATACAGCCTTGCAAATTGGCTGGAGTGAGAGCAAGAAAATAAAAAAGCCGCAGGCAGGGCATTTGCGGGGACTTCCTCAGGTCAAAATTTTGCGCGAAGTAAGAATCAAAAATGAAGAAGAGGTTAAGCTAGACCAAATTGACAGAGGTGATGAAATCAGAGTGTCAACTTTCAGTGTGGGTGAAAAAGTGAATGTGGTTGGCATTAGCAAGGGTAAAGGTTTTCAGGGAGTGGTAAAGCGCCATGGTTTTGCCGGCAGTCCCGCTTCTCATGGCCATAAAGATCAGTTGCGGATGCCTGGTTCAATTGGCGCAACTGACCCAGCCAGGGTATTTAAGGGCACAAGAATGGCAGGCAGAATGGGCGCTGA
>WFTD01000017.1 GCA_015485755.1 Patescibacteria group bacterium
CATGAGGGGTACGGCTTTCCTATTGGCGGAATAGCCGCTACTTCTTATCCAGATGGCGTCATTTCGCCGGGCGGTATTGGTTATGATATTAATTGCGGTGTGAGATTGATTGTTACAGATTTGAGATATCAGGAAGTAAAAACTGTTGGTGATAGATTAGCTCAAGTTTTGTTTCGCTTTATTCCTTCTGGAGTTGGCCGGCAGGGACAAGTTAAATTGAGCCTTACGGATATAAATCGGGTTTTGGTAGAGGGGGTTGATTGGGTTATTGCCAATGGGTACGGCAGAGATTTGGACAAAGAGGTTATTGAGTCGCAGGGCAAATTGGCACAAGCCGAATACACTGCTGTATCTGAACAAGCCAAGCGGAGGGGGTTGCGCCAACTGGGAACGATGGGGGCTGGCAATCATTTTGTTGAAGTGGGTAGAGTAGCTGATATATATTTGCCTGAAGCAGCTCAAGCCTTTGGCCTTCAGGAAGATCAGATTACCATTTTGATTCACACTGGTTCTCGCGGTTTGGGACATCAAGTTGCCACTGATTATATCAAGTTATTTTTGGCGCAGATGCATAAATATAATATTAATCTGCCAGATAGAGAATTGGCTGGCGTGCCCTTGTCAACTGCGGCTGGGCAGAAATATTTTGCAGCCATGAGCGCCGCGGCTAATTTTGCCTGGGCAAATCGCCAAGTAATAACCCATTTAGTTAGAACAGCATTTGTTAATGTTTTTGGCAGGTCAGCTGGAACGATGCCTGTAGTTTATGATGTCGCTCATAATATTGCCAAAATAGAAGAGTATCAGATTGAGTCTGCCAAGCGTAAGTTGATTGTTCATCGCAAGGGGGCAACCAGAGCTTTCCCGCCGTTTCATCCAGAGCTCCCCTCTTTTTACAGTAAAGTTGGACAGCCAGTTCTTATTCCTGGCAGCATGGGAACCTGTTCTTATGTTTTAGTTGGGGTTGATGAGTCCCGGGAAAGATCTTTTTCTTCTGTTTGTCATGGTGCAGGCAGGGTAATGTCGCGGCGCCAAGCAAAAAAACAAATAGATTTTAAAAAATTAACTTCTCAATTAAGACAGCAAGGTATAGTTATAACCGCTGGTTCAAAAGGGGGAGTGGTAGAAGAAGCTCCGCAAGCCTATAAGGATGTCAGCGAGGTTATTGAAGTGGTTGATCGGGTTGGACTTGCCAACAAAGTAGCGCGATTGGAGCCGTGGGTCGTGGTTAAGGGGTAATTAATTTCTTGTTAGTTTTTTATTTTTTGTTTATGCTAAACATATGGAAGTAACTATAAAAACAAAAGGTAATTATGATTTTATTGACATCACTGCGCAAGTAGCAGAAGCGGTTGAGGCAAGCAATATTAACAGTGGAGTGGCGGTTGTTTTTGTGGTTGGTTCCACCGCCGCTTTAACTACAATGGAATATGAAAGCGGTGTTTTGGCTGATTTGACCCAAGTTTTAGAGAAACTGGCTCCAACTGATTATGATTGGCAGCATCATTTAAAGTGGGGAGATAGTAATGGAGCCGCCCATATTAAAGCAGCGTTAATCGGCCCTGATCTTTCAATTCCGATTGAAAATGGTCAGTTGAGTTTGGGCACTTGGCAACAAATTGTTCTGATTGATTTTGATGAAAAACCCCGTCAGCGCAAGGTTATTATAAAAATTTTATCAGACTAAAATGATATTAGTTTATTCTACCTTCCCCAATCACCAGTCGGCAAATAAAGTAATTAAAATAGCCTTAACTAAAAAAGCGGCCGCTTGCGCAAACGCATGGCAAGTTGCATCAACATTTGTTTGGCAGGGTAACATTTCTAAAGAAAAAGAGTGGGCTGTTTTATTTAAAACAACAAAATCAAAAGTACCCAAATTAAAAGAAATCATTATTTCTAACCATCCTTACTCTGCCCCAGCTCTGTTGATTTGGCCAGCAGAGGTAGGGCAGAGTGATTACAAGAAATGGCTTTATAATTGTCTTAAATAAATATATG
>WFTD01000018.1 GCA_015485755.1 Patescibacteria group bacterium
TAATTTTTTCGCTAGTCATCATATCTTCCACTTGCACTTTGCCAGCTACCACCACCACTCTTCCCTCGCACTTTTTATATTGATCTATTAGATATGATTCTTTAGTTGTAATAGTTAGAATGGCATTGCAGATGCCGGTTTTGTCTTTAAGAGCAAAAGATATTTTAATATCCTTTCCCTGAGTTCTAGTGGAAACAGTAATAACTTTAAATCGTTCCCTGATCATTTTTCCTTGATATGACAGCAGTTCTTTTACCCAAAATTTTCGCTTGTGGCGGGGGAGGTTGATTTGTTTGATACGGCGCTGAGGTACATAGATATCAGGAATGAGCTTGAGGCCGGATAGCATATTTCTTATTTTTGCTTGATTGGCAAAATAAAAAGCCCTGTCCAGTTCAGAAAAGCAGAGGTAGTAGGCTTGGTTGCTAAAACTGGTTCTGCCAATCCGTCCTTCGGCTTGCGCCATTGCAACTTCACTCAAGGGGATACCATAAAATATTATTACCTCCAGTCGAGGGAAATGCAGACCTTCTTGCCCAATCTGGGTAGCTTGCAAGATTTTGAATTTGCCGTCACGGAAGTCTTGTCTTACTTTTTCTGCTTCTTTTTTCTTTTGCATATGGGAGTGGGCTTTGCCAATCAGAAATTTACTGCTCAGTCCGTATTTTTGTAGATATTTTTCAGTAGCAGAAATTGATTCAACCAAATTGTGAAAAATAATAGTTTGTTTACCGTTTTCCTTTTGGAGTATTTCAAGTAGCGTTTTTATTTTGGGATGAAGGTTATGGTCGGAGTGTTCTTTGACTTGGAGCATTAGGGTGAGATTGTCCCGAAATACCCTTCTGCCAGCTCGGGAAGAGTCATCTTTTAGCTCTTTAAAATAAGAAAAAGCTACTTCAAAATTTTCCTGGAATAAATAGCGCGTGAGACGAATAAGTTTGTTAAGGGCGGCAAAGCTGTGCATAGCTTTACCCTTAATCATTTGATCATTAATATGCTTATTTATAATTTGTCCAATTTTTTTTGTTTCCGCCTGGGTGGGAAAGCGAAATTTGGTTGGTAGTGGCCTGGTGAGGTTGAGCGAAGGGAGAAGCTCGCGCAGTTCATCCCAGTATATACTTGCTTGATCTATTAACTTTTGCCAGACCGTTTGCCAAAACTCATCCAAAGGAATATCTATTAGTTGCCGTTCAATTGGCAGCTGCCAAGATAATTGCTCTTCAGCTGGTACAGTATACCAACCTTCAATGTGGAGAGCTTTTTTTATTTCTTCTCGTTTGTCTCCCCCCCAAGGAGTAGCGGTTTGAGCAATTATTTTGGCATAAGGATGACAAACAGAGGTAATATAGGTGTAGGCATAACTGCCAACAGCCCGGTGAGCCTCATCAAATATAATCACCTGCCAAAAGTCAGGGGAAATAATTTTGTTTTTTAAATCGTTTTGGATGCCTTGGGGGGTAGAAATATAAATTTTGGTTTGTTGCTGCTTGTATAATTCTTGCCTTTTTGTTTTGCTGGCGCTTGCCAGGACCACCACTTCATCTTTGTTAAAGCGGCGAAAGTAATAGAAGTCCTCTTGAATCTGTCGGCACAGTTCAATGCTAGGGGCAACAATTAGTATTTTTTTAAGTCCACGCTGCAGAAATACATCAACGGCCAGAACATCAATGATAGTTTTGCCCAAAGAGGTGGCAAAGACAAAACCGTAGTTTTGTTGGTCAAAAGTTAGGAAATGGACTATTTTTTCCTGAACGGCCCGCCGCTCTATTGTTGGATTTATTTTTTGTGAAAATTTTGGCCAAAAAAAAGATGGGATAAGATTTAAAGCCTGCTTATTTATTCTTGCCATTTCAATTCCTCCAGTTATTTTGTTGTTAATGGACATTCAAACTACTTTAGTATATTTTTTTGTTTTAGTAAAGGTTTTGTTTTGCTCGTATTTGCGTTAAGATAATATTATGTTTTCTCAGAAAATAGTTATTACAATAGAAAAGTTGGTATTTGGCGGAGAGGGACTTGGTTATTTTAATGGTAGGCCAGTGTTTGTTTTTGGGGTTTTGCCAGGTGAAGAGGTAGAAGTAGTGCCGGTTAAAGTAAGAAAAAAATACATCAAAGCAAAGCTGGTAAAAGTTTTGCAAGCAGCAGCAGAAAGGGTAGAGCCCAAGGAGGACCATTATTTAAGCTGCAGTCCCTGGCAGGTAATACCTTATGATAAACAGCTTAAGTATAAGGTGGATTTGACCAAAGAGAATTGGCAGTATTTAACTGGCAGTTTGCCTCAGCCCGAAGTAGAAATAGTTCCCAGCCAAAATATTTGGCATTATCGCAATAAAATGGAATTTAGCTTGACTGAAGACAAACAAGGCAGGCTAGTTTATGCTTGGCATGAGCGTTACCTTTATGATCAGTTAGTAGAGGTAGATAAGTGCAAGCTGGCAGCTGATCGTATCAATAGCTGCGCTCAGCAAGTACTTCAGCAATTGCAAGGCAAGCTTAAACTTGAGCAGATAAAAAATATTTTATTGCGTTATAGTTTTTATGAGGATAAATGTTTGGGAGTTTTATTTGTTAAAGATAAGGATATTGCTCCCATATCGGTACAGGTTGAAGGATTGGTTGGCTGGCAGATAGTGTATTCTAATCCTTTGTCACCAGCTGCGGTTGTGTCAGAGGTATTATTGGATGAAGGCAGGGGGTTTTTGGTTGAAGAAGTAGCTGGTTTGTTTTTTCGGTATGGTTATCATAATTTTTTCCAGGTAAATCCCCATACTTTTTCTTGCTTGATCCAAGATGTATTGCCGCAAGTCAATCCAGGCAAGGTCGGGATTGATTTGTATGCTGGAGTTGGCGTCATTGGTCAGCTTTTAGCAGGTAAATTTGGCAAAATAATAGCGGTGGAGTTAGATCAGGCGGCGGCAGAAATAGCCAAAGAAAATGCTAAAGAAAATAATTCAGCGGATAAATTTGTTAGTTTGTCAGGTGCTACAGAAAAGCAGGATTTGGGCAAAATTTTATCTTCAGCCCATACAGTTATACTTGATCCGCCGCGTGGCGGTATGCACAAGCGGGTAATTGGCCAGTTGCTTAGTGTTTTGCCAGAACAGATTGTGTATATTTCTTGCAATCCAGCCACCCAAGCGCGCGATTGGCAAAAGTTAAGGGATAAATACCAGATAAATTTTTGGCGGTTTTATGATTTTTATCCCCATACTCCTCATATTGAGAGCGTGCTTATTATGCACAGACGTTAATATGCTATAATGAATTTATAGTGTTTATTTGGAAGGTGGTTTAATTT
>WFTD01000019.1 GCA_015485755.1 Patescibacteria group bacterium
GTTAAATAACTGGCGGTATTTTATTATTTCTGTAGAAGATGTTTTTGCCAAAAATTTGATTTTATATTGTTTATTTTACCCCTCATAAAATAATCGGTTCCGTCGGGGAAATATGCGTTTTTGCTTGTTTTCACTTTTAGTCCATTTGACATTATTACTGTAAAGACAGAGTCAGGATATTGTTCCATCAATTTTTGCCCAGCGCTTACCCCTTTTTCTTTTGTTGCCAAAAAAAGAGGAAGCGTATCATTTTTAGTTATTACTTTGATAGGCACTACCCCGCGTTGGATGTTAAAGGTATCAACTGGCAGAACCACCCCACTTTGGTAAAGAGGGTAGGGACCGATATAAGCCCAACAGTAAGAGCTGTCATTTTTAAAATATATTGGCTCAAATCCATTAGCAGTTAAAAGGGAGTCAGCTATTTGTATATATTCACCTGAAATAATATTAGAAGCGTAATTGCCTATTCTGTGGTCATATTCATCCAGCCAAGTTAGAACTGAATCCATATTGATAGGCACAGGAATGGATCGTCTGATCAATTTTTCTTCAAACAACCACCTCAACCAGCTGTCAATAAAATCAAATTTTGAATTGAGCGCAAACCAAAATAAATATCCTTTGAAGTAGTATGATTCATGTTTTCTGTCAGTTAAACTTACTGTACGCAGATCATTTTCAGCTACCACTTTGGCATTTGATACATTCCAGGCTAGGATATTGGCAAACATTTCTGTGGGCAAAAGGCGGTCGGCCAGATAGCTGACTAGTCCTTCATAATAACCTAGCGCATCGGTAGGGTAAAATTTACCGTCAGCTGACAAATATTCTTTTGGCATGGTAGCTTTGCCAACAAAGGAATGCAGCATTTCATGGATTGCAAGTTCAGTGACAGTGTACAGATAGTTATGATTAACCCCAATCAAAGGAGAGCTGAAATGCTCCAGGCCTAGTGGCGGCGCTCCTAGAAACACCATTAAGGTATATTTGCCTACATTGCCCCATCTTTGTATATATTTATGCCAAAAATAAGGCGCAACTTTACCTACTATGTTTATTGCTTGAAAAATAGATTGTCTGACCGTGTCAAGCAAACTAAACCCGCCAAAGTCAGCCCAAGCATAAACTACCTGTATAGTGTCAAGACGGTTTATCGGTACCAGTTCAACTTGATATTTGTCATCATCAAACCAAAACAAAGGAAATTCTCTTGCCTCAAAATAGTTTTTAAATGTTACTGATCCTTTTTCTCTGAATACTTTCCCTTTTATCAAAACTGATTTTTGCGGAACAAAAAAATTAAGACGCAAACTACCTTGCAAATTAGCAGGCACAACTCCAGAGGAAATATGATAAAATCCGACTCGCCCCTGATAGTCAGCAGGAAAGTATCCACTGGGATTGTTTCTTTGCATTAGAGGTAGATATCCATTGTAAATCACTTGGTATTTGTCGGGTGTTAGTTTGAGGCAAGAGTCTGGTTGGTGATGGCCAATAGTGAAATAGGGCCTGTAGCCATCATACCTTATATTAACAACACTAACTTTATCAGCGCTATTGTCTATGCCAACATACAGCAACTGCTGCCCTTGGCTTAGTGAAAGGCAAGCAAAAACAATCAGGACAATTAAAATAATTTTTTTCTGCATAACATCTCCTTTCTTGTTATTTATTTTTTAAAGTTCTAGCAAATTAATACAGTCTAATTATTCAACAAGCAAAAGTCAACACTCACAAATAGTAGTGAGTGCGGAAAGACAGTTTAGATAAATTGATTATTCAGCTTTTTTGAAAACCTCCTCTACGGTGGTGATACCTTTGAGAGCTTTGATAATGCCGTCTTGCACCATTGTCAGCATACCGTTTTTGACAGCTGCTTTTTGCAGTTCATACTCTGACACTTTGCCAGACAGGGTTATTTTTTCTATTTCTTCATTCATTGTCATAATTTCAAAAATGCCAATTCTACCTTTAAAGCCAAGACCTTGGCAGGCAGAGCATCCTTTGCCATGGTAAAAAGTTAAGTTGTCAAGATTTATTTCTTTTTTCTCTGGCGCATCATCAGGGATGCTGTTTATAATTTCCAAGACTCGCTGTTTTATTTCTTCATCAAGTTCAACCGCCTCTTTGCATTGTTGGCAAATTTTGCGCACTAGCCTTTGCCCAATGATGGCGTTTAGAGCGGGTGTCAACAAAAATGGTTTCGCCCCCATTGCTAAAAAACGGGGAATGGTGGCAGCAGCTGAATTGGTGTGCAGAGTAGAAAGGACCAGATGACCAGTTAGGGCGGCATTGATGGCAATATCAACTGTTTCACTGTCACGGATTTCTCCTACCATTACCACATCAGGATCTTGCCTTAAAATAGCCCTCAACCCCTTAGCAAAGGTATAACCCTTGCTAGCATCAACTTGGGACTGGTTAATACCTTCTAGTTTGTATTCAATTGGATCCTCTAGGGTAATAATTTTGTTTTCAGGAGTGTTGAGTTTGTTCAAGATAGCATAAAGGGTGGTGGTTTTACCAGAACCAGTGGGACCGGTGGTGATAATCATTCCGTTTGGTTTTTCTATCTCTCGTTTAAGCTGCATATATGCCCTTCCTTCAAGCCCCAAATCGTCAAAAGACAGCCCTACTGCTGATGAGCGCAACAACCTCATTACCACTGACTCACCAAAAGCGGTTGGAATAGTTGACACTCTAACATCTATTTCATCGTTTGTTAGAAAAATAGTAAAACGGCCGTCTTGAGGTTTGTCAGTTATATTTAATTTTAGCTTGGCTAGCAATTTTATTCGGTTGATAATTCGTGGCCACAATTCAGATGGCAAGGTAGCTACCGTATGGAGAACCCCATCAATCCTTAACCTAATTTTTATATCTTCTTTTTCTACTTCAATGTGCACATCAGAAGCATCGCTTTTGACAGCTGCAGCTATGATAATAGTAACAATTTCAGAGGTACTAGCTTGTTTTATTTGTTCATTTAACTGGTTTAATTTATTAATCGCTTCTGACCACTTTTGCAAATCACTTTCGCTTATTTCTACCTTGGTTGAGGTATCAGTTTTTTTTGGCAGGCGTTTGTACATCTCCAAAACAGTTTGGAGCGATTTGGGGGAAGTGAAAAATAACTGTACTTCGGCCCGGTATTGTTTTTGCAGATGATTTATGAATTCTTGCAATTGGTCAGTTGGAGGGGTAGCGGTAGCCAATTTTATTTGTCCGTCTTCATAAAAAAAACAGACCACCCCCATTTTTTTGGCGGTTTCCTCATCAACAATTAGAGCGTTTTGGGGAACCGGAAAACCAACTAGATTGATATAAGGCAACCCCAACTCTCTCGCTTTGTTTTGGGTTTCTATTTCCTTTTTTTCGTCAATGATAGATTTTATTTTCTGTTGCAGTTGCTTTTCAGGCGAACTGTCAGATCCAGACAACAAATCTTCCAGGGATGGATTGTCCGCAGACATAAGTGGTTTATTTGTTAATTTTATTGTGCAGTATGCGAATTAATTTGGGATGGATTTTTTTGTCTTTGATTTCCATAAACAAAATAGTCCAACTTGAATATTGGAATGCAGTCAAAATTCCAGCTGTAAAAAGGATGATCAAAGCAAGCAGAATAATAGCAACAGCCAAAGCTAAGTTAAACAAGGCGTTACTGCCTATGGTTGTCGCTACCACTATCATAGCAGCAAAAGGCAAACTCAAAACCAGCAAACCAAAGACCAAAGACAATCCAACCGCTAAATTGATAATAAAAATAATAAAAGCCATCTCAATGCTGATCAGCCAGTTATTGAGGAACAGTTTCCATGCTTTAACAAAAGCTGGCCAGGCTAGCTCATTTTCTACAACAATATAAGAAAAAGCGTATTTTAGAACAAATGCTAAAATAATAGCAATTGGCGTTAAGATAATGAAGGCTAAGATAGTCAAAATTACCATAGCCGCAGTTGAGTTTGTGGCCAAATAAATAACAGCAAACGGCAAGGCTAAAATTATCAAAGCAAAATATAAAATAATATTAATAACAATATTCAAACCAAACAGAGACCAAAATTTTTCTTTGCCCTTGGCAAAGCAGGTAGAAAAATCAATTTTTTTCTTTTGGTAAAAGCGAGCGGCAGCATCAATAAGAGCCCCTTGTGAAGTAACTCCAAGCCAGACAAACAAAAATACCAAGCCCAAAAATATTAGCGAAGCAATTAGAGTTGCCAAGGGAGCGGCAGAAAATGATTGGCCAATGCCGCCAAAAATTGATTCTACATTCCAGTTGACAACACTATCTTTTAATTGATTGAGGAATTGAGGAGCGTTGGCTAGGTTTTGATTCTGCATCAAAGAGTCAATCTCGCCGGTACTGCTGATCAAAGAAGCAAAAAAACCAAACCACCACAACCATTTGTATTTTTTGGTTAATTGCCAGGATTGGCTGAGAATGGCACGATAAAATTTTTGCATATTTTTTTGTTAATATTTTGGACTTATAACTTATTATATTATAGC
>WFTD01000020.1 GCA_015485755.1 Patescibacteria group bacterium
AATACAAAAAAAATGGTATAATACCATTACTTATTAAAAGGTCTGTTGCCTTAAAAATTTATAAAACCGAACCTCAAGTTAATTATTAAGTGAAACGCGTATGTCTGAAAAAAACACTTACCATGTTCTACTCGAAAACATTGTCAAAAGCATAGCCACTAAGCCAGAAGAGGTGTCCGTCACTAAATCAGTTGATGAAAGAGGGGTTCTGCTAGAAGTAAAAACTGCTCCAGAAGACGTGCCTCTTATTGTTGGCAAACAAGGTCGAGTGATAAAAAAAATAAGAGAACTAGTTAGGATGATTGCCTTGCGTGAAAGAGCTTTTGTAAACATTAGGCTTATTGGAGAAGGCAATTCGTCCTCAACAGACACTTCTACTTCTACTAATACTGACTTAGGCAGCGACCTTAATATCTAAACTGTGAAAAATCCTTATTATCCGCCCTGACAAAATCAGGGCGGATATTTGTTTGACCCAAAAATAATAGCATGTTAAATTTTTTATATAAATAAAAACAATATGAACGAAAAACCAACACTATTCTCTGGCATAAAACCAACTGGCATCCCCCATATTGGCAATTATTTGGGCGCGCTCAAGCAATGGGTTGATTTGCAAGGCAAATATAACTGCATTTATTCTATTGTTGATTACCATGCTATAACCATTGCTATTGACAAAGATGAATTGCAAAAAAATATCTATACAACCGCCCGAATTCTTTTGAGTATCGGCATTAATCCTGACAAATCAATTCTCTTCCTGCAATCAACCATTCCTGAACACACTGAATTATGCTGGATCTTCAATTGTCTCACCCCCATGAGCGAATTGCAACGTATGACCCAATTCAAAGACAAAGCTAAACAGCACCGCCAAAATATAAACGCTGGCTTGTTTGATTATCCTGTCTTGATGGCTGCTGATATTCTACTCTATAATGCTGAATTTGTTCCCGTGGGCGAAGATCAACTGCAACATATAGAGTTAACTAGAATTATTGCCAAAAAATTTAACAATCGTTACGGAGAAATGTTTGCTATGCCAAAACCAATTGTTGGCCCAGCTAAACGAGTAATGTCGCTAAACAACCCCACCAAAAAAATGAGCAAAGATCTGGGAGAATCTAGCTATATTTCTCTACTTGATCCTCCAGAAGTAGTGGAGAAAAAAGTAAAAAAAGCTGTCACTGACACAGGGCCCACCGATGCAAATAATATGTCGGCTGGCGTTAAAAACTTGTTTGATTTGCTTGTTTATTTTGATAACAATTCAGCCTATCAACGCTTTATGCAACAATATCAGCAGGGAACCATAAAATACTCCGAGTTGAAACAAGAATTAGCAAATACCATCAACAAAACCCTTGACCCCATCCGTACAAAAGCATCCAACATAACTGACGATGATATAAAAAAAATTCTCCAAAGTGGGGCTAACAAAGCCAGACAAATAGCCCAAGCAAAGATAAATAAGATAAAACAAACTGTTGGCACCTTTATTTAACTGCCAATCCAAAAAACACAACCGCCTGATTGGCGGTTGTGTTTTTGTGTTGTGGTAAAATTTTTACTCTTCTTTATCTGCCTGCATCTGAGCTAGTTCCTTCTCCCTAGCCTTTTCCTGTTCCTCTAAATACTTGCCAACATTATGATAATGCTTCCTAAAACCTGTGCCAGCTGGAATAAGCCTGCCGATTATCACATTCTCTTTTAAGCCGCGCAAATGGTCAACCTGCCCAGTAGTAGCGGCTTGAATTAATACACGCGCGGTTTCCTGGAAAGAAGCAGCTGACAACCAAGAATCAGTGGTAAGGGACACTTTGGTAATTCCCAACAGCATTTCCTCTCCTACAGCTGGCTTCTTGCCCTTGGCCAATGATGAGTTAGCTAAAATAAACTCGCTTCTTGTCACAACTTCACCTGGCAAAAGTTCTGTATCGCCTGGATCTTTTACCAAGATTCTTGAGAACATTTGCCTAATAATAATCTCAATGTGCTTATCATTCAACTTCTGCCCTTGAGATGTATAAATATGCTGAATCTCTTTTAAGATATACTTCTGCACCTCTACTTTGTCCCTTAACCTGTACAACTCGCGCAAATCCATTGAACCTTCTGTCAAAGGATCGCCAACATTAACCAAGTCACCTTCTGAAACAATTATATTATATGTCTGCGGGACAGCCCACTCCTTCACACTGTCTTTGTCTCCCTGCAGTTTAAGAATATTTTTGCTTTTATCCAATTTAACCGTACCGCCAAATTCAGCCTTAACTTTGTGGTCAGAAGTAACAAACAAAACATCGTCAGCAGCAACGCGCTGGCCGTCCTTCACTGAAATTTTAACAACATTATAATCATTTAATTGATATTCCTTGACCTGCGGTTCAGATAAGCTAATTTGGATAACCTTGCCCTTTTCTTTTGTCTCGATGTGAACCTTACCCCTCACATCGCTAACAAAAGCTTTCTTCTTGGGAGGTCTGGCTTCAAAAACCTCCTCTACCCGCGGCAAACCTTGCGTTACATCAGACTCACCAGCAACCCCGCCCGTATGGAAAGTGCGCATAGTTAACTGAGTGCCTGGCTCACCAATTGACTGAGCTGCCATAACTCCCACAGCTGTACCAAGCTCTACTGGCTGATTGTAAGCCAAATCATAACCATAACATTTGGCGCAAACTCCATACAAAGATTTGCAAGTCAATACCGATCTGATCTTAACCTGATCTAGGTTCAACTTTTCAATCTTTTTGACATGTTCCCTGGTAATATACTCTCCGGCTGGAACCACTACTTTTCCTTTTTTGTCTTTAATATCATCAACTGCCACCCGACCAAACAACCTTTGGGCAAAATCCATATTCATTGCTTCTGTATCTTCTTTGGTGATAACAAAACCTTCAACATCACCGCAATCTTCCTCCATCACCACCATATCCTGGGAAACATCTACCAACCTTCTGGTTAAGTAACCGGCGTTGGCTGTGCGCAGAGCAGTATCAGACAAACCTTTACGAGCGCCATGAGTAGAAATAAAGTATTCAAGCACATCAAATCCTTCTTTGAAATTTGACCTAATTGGCAATTCAATAATGTCACCAGCTGGATTAATTACCAATCCTTTCATGCCAATAATCTGAGTAAGCTGGGACCATGAACCGCGAGCGCCTGATTCAATCATTGAAGCAACTGGACCGGCTGGATCAATCATTTTTTTGGCTTCCTCAGTAACTTTATTTTTTACCTCTGTCCAAATTTCAATAACTTTTACTCTCCTTTCCTCGTTGGTAAGCAGTCCCTGTTCAAATTGGGCATGGATTTCATTTACTTTTTCCTCTGCTTCCTCAATAATCTGTTTCTTGACTGGAGGAACCTGCAAATCCTCCATACTCCAAGACCACCCTGATCTCGTAATGTATTCAAATGCCAAATCTTTTATTTTATCCAAAGTTTCAACTGCTGCCTCTTCTCCATAATCCTCAACCAAACTTCTCACAATAGAACGAACAACTTTTTTATCAACCAATTCATTAACAAACTCAAATTTATCAGGCAACACTTCATTAAAAATAATCCTGCCAACGCTAGTGTCAACAATTTCCTTGTTAATCAAAACCTTAATTGGATCGTGCAAACGCAAATGGCCGAGTTCATAAGCTAATTTAGCCTCATCAGGAGAGCCAAACTTTTTCACCTCTTCGCCATGCTCCTTATTTACAAAAGTCATGTAATAAGCACCCCAAACTATATCCTGGTTGGGAGTAACTATCGGCTCACCTGTTGCTGGTTTAAGCAAGTTTTTTACCGAACTGATTATATTAACAGCCTCACTTTTTGCCTCTTCTGTCAAAGGCACATGCACCGCCATTTGGTCACCGTCAAAATCAGCATTAAAAGCAGGACAGACCAAAGGATGCAGTTGAATAGCTTTACCTTCTATTAACACCGGCTGGAAAGCCTGGATTCCCAATCTGTGCAAAGTTGGAGCGCGGTTTAATAACACTCTGGTATTTTTGGTAATATCCTCTAAAATATCCCACACCTCTGGATGACCAGCCTCAATATATCGGTTTGCGCTTCTAACATTATGGACATATTCTTCTCTGATCAAGCGAGAGATAACAAACGGTTTGAATAGCTCCAAAGCCATAATCTTGGGCAAGCCGCATTGATGCAGTTTTAAATGAGGACCTGCCACAATAACACTGCGGCCAGAATAGTCAACTCTTTTACCGAGCAAATTTTGCCTAAACCTACCTTGCTTTCCCTTTAAGATGTCAGCGATTGACTTTAATTGTCTTTTTTGTCCTGTTGAAGCGGTTACAGTTTTTCCTCTTCTGGCAGAATTATCAATCAATGCATCTACGGCTTCCTGCAGCATCCTTTTCTCATTTCTTTGAATAACTTCAGGAGCGTTAAGCTCTATTAAGCGCTTCAACCTATTGTTACGGTTAATCACTCTTCTATACAAATCATTCAAATCAGATGTGGCAAATCTACCTCCATCCAGCGGAACCATTGGACGCAAATCAGGCGGAATAACTGGCACCACGGTCAATACCATATGCTCCGGCCTAATGTTGTTAAATAATAAACTCTTGGCCAGCTGCAATCTTTTTATAACTTTCTTTCTGCGTGGTCCTTGGGCTTTTACTGATTCTTCTTCTAGTTCTTTGACCAGTTTTTCCAAATCTATTTTTTGTAATAATTCATAAATCGCTTCTGCTCCAATTTTAGCTACAAATACATGGCCGTATTTCAAAGACAAATCCTGGTAAACATGCTCGGAAATAATTTTTTTGGGATAAATGCTCTCAAGTTCGCTCAAGGCTGTTTTAAATGCTTTGTCCAAATCTTTAATTTTTTTGTCTCTCTGCCCTGCAAGTAATTCCTCTTTTACTGCAAAATCGCTTAAAATAGCTTCCTTTTTATCTTTATTGCTATTATCAGCAATTGCTTTATTTTTTTCTTTATTTAAATCATCAAGCAACTTTTTGTGCTCAGCTTCAATTGCTTTTACCTTTGATTTGTATTCCTGCTTGATCTGTTCAATAACTTGTTGTTTAGCTTCCTCATCAACCTCAGTGATGATAAAGTTGGCAAAATAAACCACTTTTTCCAGCTCTTGAGACCCCAAATCCAACAACAAGGCTATGCGTGATGGCACTCCTCGCAAAAACCAAATATGGGTAACTGGCGCTGCTAAATCAATATGCCCCATTCTTTCTCTTCTTACCAATGACCTTGTAACCTCCACTCCGCACTTATCACAAATAATGCCTTTATATCTTATTTTTTTATATTTACCGCAGTAGCATTCCCAATCTTTGGTCGGACCAAAAATTCTTTCACAAAACAACCCGTCTTTTTCTGGCTTTTGAGTACGATAATTAATAGTTTCTGGTTTTGTTACTTCTCCTGAGGACCAACGATGAATATCATCAGGAGATGCCACGCGCAAACGAATTGCATCAAAATCCAAATCCTTAGCGGAGTCGGTAAAAATTCCAGAAATTGTCTTGGTTGATGAAGGATGTGACATAATAGTTAAATTAATTAGCTTTGGTTAGCTTTGGCTTTTTTGCCTTTGTCAATTGAAGGTGCGTTGTTAAGAGAAACCAATTTGTCACCGTCTTTCTTTAACAATTCCACTTCAATTGCCAATCCCTTTATTTCTCTTACCAGAACATTAAACGATTCCGGAATGTTAAGTTTTCTAATTGGCTCTCCTTTGATGATTGATTCATAAGCTTTGCTTCTGCCCGGAACATCATCAGACTTAATCGTAAGCATCTCTTGAAGGGAATAAGCAGCGCCATAAGCTTCAAGTGCCCACACTTCCATTTCACCGAATCTCTGTCCGCCAAATTGAGC
The DNA here is from genome assembly GCA_015485755.1 of Patescibacteria group bacterium. GTDB lineage: Bacteria > Patescibacteriota > Patescibacteriia > S139-126 > S139-126 > S139-126. Next base: position 5,881 of record WFTD01000020.1, read on the forward strand.
TTTACCGCCAAGCGGCTGCTGAGTAACCAATGAATAAGGGCCAATTGAACGTTGATGGATTTTATCATCAACCATGTGATTAAGCTTGAGCATGTACATCACACCAACTGTTGTTTTGTTTTGAAATGGCTCGCCAGTTCGCCCATCATAAAGTTGGACCTTGCCGTCCTCTGGTAATCCAGCTTTTTTCAGCTCTTCTTTTATCTCTTCAATCTTAACACCGTCAAGCGCTGGCGAAGCAACCTTATATCCCAACTTGCGGGCAGCATAACCCAAATGTGTTTCCAATAACTGCCCCAAATTCATACGAGAAACAATACCTAACGGATTGAGCAAAATATCAACTGGAGTTCCATCTGGCAAAAACGGCATGTCTTCAACTGGAACAACTCTAGAGATAACTCCCTTATTACCGTGCCGACCGGCCATTTTGTCGCCAACCTGAATCTTGCGCAAATTAGCAATTGTCACCTGGATAGTTTTAATAACTCCCGGGGGTAGTTTGTCGCCATTCTCATGGGAAAAGATTTTAACGTCAATCACTTTACCGTGTTCACCATGCTCCAAGTACAAAGATGAATCTCTAACATCCTTGGCTTTTTCACCAAAAATAGCACGCAATAATTTTTCTTCAGCTGAAAGTTCAGCTTCTCCCTTGGGGGTTATTTTACCCACCAAAATATCATTAGAAGAAACTTCAGCGCCAATCCTGATAATGCCATTCTCATCCAAATCCTTTAGTTTTTCTTCACCTACATTAGGGATATCTCTGGTAACAACTTCCGGACCAAGTTTAGTGTCGCGCACATCAATTGAATAATCACTAATATGAATAGAGGAAAACCTATCCTCACGCACCAATCTCTCTGAAATCAAAATCGCGTCTTCATAATTGCCCCCTTCCCAGCTCATAAAAGCAATTAGCACATTCTGCCCCAAAGCAAGCTCGCCTTTGTCAGTGGCTGGACCGTCAGCCAAAATATCGCCTGCCTTAACTTTGTCGCCCAAATTGACCACTGGAAGCTGATTGATGCAAGTGGAAGCATTTGACCGTAAAAATTTATTTAAATAATAATGATGAAGTTTGCCTTGCTTGTCTTTAATAACAACATGGGAACCGTCAACTTCAACCACCTCACCGTCTTGTTTGGCTATAACCACCTGACCTGAGTCATAAGCAACCCTTCTCTCTACACCAGTACCAACAATTGGTGATTCTGGCTTCACCACTGGCACTGCCTGACGTTGCATGTTTGTTCCCATCAAAGCCCTAACTGCATCATCATGCTCAACAAAAGGAATTAAGGAAGTTGAAATAGAGAAAATCTGTTTAGGCGAAACATCAATATAATCCACTTCATCTGCCTCTACAATCCTTGGCTTGTGCCCTACTCTGGCCTCAATCCATTGATCAACAAAATAACCATTTTCATCAATAGCAGTAGTGGCTGGAGCACAAACATACCTGTCCTCAGTAAAAGCATCCAAATAATCTACTTGGTCTGTCACCCTTGGCTTGATACTGACTTTTTTGATATTAGTTTTGGCTAATTTTTTGGCGACTTCCTCTGTTATTTTTGTGTCTTTTTTGACTAATAACTTATTGGTGTCTGGGTCATAAATATCCTCGCGGACAATCTCTCCTACTGTCTGTTTGGGATCATTGTCAACTTCCTTCAAAACTTTGCGAAATGGCGTCTCAATAAAACCAAAATTATTAACCCGCGCGTAACAAGCCAAATGACCAACTAAACCAATATTAGGTCCTTCCGGAGTGGCGATTGGACAAATCCTGCCATAATGAGTCTGATGAACATCGCGAACTTCAAAACCAGCTCGCTCCCGCGAAAGTCCGCCTGGACCCATTGCTGACAAACGGCGTTTGTGTTCAAGCTCAGACAAAGGATTGGTTTGGTCCATAAACTGGGACAACTGGGAAGACATAAAAAATTCCTTGATAGCCCCAATCAACGGACGAGCGTTTATTAGTTGATTGGCTGTAATCGTGTTAATATCCAAGGTTGACATTCTGTCTTTAACAATCCTTTCCATTCTCACCAAACCAACTCTGAACTTATTCTGCACCAACTCGCCTACTGCCCGCACGCGCCGATTGCCTAAATGATCAATATCATCAGCTGGTTCTTGAGTAATGTTAAGGCGAATTATCTCCTTGAGGATAGCCAATAAATCATCACGGCGTAAAATCAAATTTTCTGGAGTGGGAGGAACATCAAAACCGAACCTTTGGTTTAATTTATACCTACCAACCTTGCCAAAGTCATAACGGTCAAACCTAAAAAACATTGAATGAATCAAACTCTTGGCGTTCTCTGGCGTGGCCATATCTCCTGGCCTAATCCTTTTGTAAACTTCAATCAAACCCTCTGCTTCGCTCTTGGCAGGGTCTTTCTGGAGGGTAGCTTCTATGTATTTATGATTGGGGTCATTGTCAACATCCTTAAAAAGAGCGCGGATTTCATCATCACTGCCATAACCAAAAGCCCGCAACAGAGCTGTAACTGGCACTTTGCTTTTTCGGTCAATCTTAACATAAATAACATCATTAACATCAGTTTCAATCTCCAGCCAAGCGCCTCTGTTAGGAATTATCTTAGCGCCATAATATTTTCTGCCCTTGATAACATTGGTAGTAAAAAATACGCCAGCTGAACGAATAAGCTGGGAGACAACCACTCTTTCTATTCCATTAACAATAAAAGTTCCCCTTTCTGTCATCAGTGGGAAATCTCCTAAATAAACTTCTTGTTCTTTTGTTTCTCCCGTGCGTTTGTTGACCAAGCGAGTCAAAGCGCGTAAAGGAGCTTCATAAGTTACATTCCTTTCTTTGGCGGTTCTTTCATCAAACTTGGGCTCATCCAAATAATAATCCAAAAAATAAAGTTCTAAATCTCTGCCAATAAAATCTCTGATTGGATTTATTTCAGCGAACAATTCTTTCAAACCTTCATCAAAAAACCATTGGTATGATCTTTTTTGCACCTCAATTAAATCTGGCAATTTTAGAACCTGGGGGAATTTAGTAAAATATTTGCGAGGCTGTTTTTGTAAGGTAGAAGAT
>WFTD01000021.1 GCA_015485755.1 Patescibacteria group bacterium
AACAATAACTAAAGGTCTATCTTTTTTTTCTTTGCCTTATTTTAATTCAAAACGGGCAATAACAAGATTATAATTAACCATAAATCTTATGACTAATAAAAAACTTTCATTATCGCTAATTGTTGTTGGGGTGGTTTTGTTAGCAGCGATAATAATTAATATCACCTCACGCCCACAAGAAAACCCAAACAAAAACACAAGCGAAAGCGTTAAAAAAGTGAAAATATCTGAAGCCTTTGAAGTCTTCTTGCACGCCCCTCTGTGGGTTGCCTATGATAAAGGATTTTTTAAAGAAGAGGGACTTGATGTTGATATTAGTATTGCCGGTGGGGATGAAAAAGCTTGGGCAGCAGTAGTAAAAGGTGAGGCTGATTTTGCGGTTGGCGATCCTCTCTTTGTGGCAATATCTGGAGAAAAAGGACAGCCAGGCAAGGTGGTTGCCTCCATATTAAATGGGATGCCCTTTTGGGGTATTGCAAAAAAATCCACTGTACCTAAAATCGAAAAACCCGCTGATTTAAACGGCTATTCAGTGGCTACACTCCCTGCGCCCTCAACAAATTACGCTCTCCAAAAAGAAATGTTTGAACGCGCTGGACTTAAACCAAATATTAGAGAAGTTGCCTTTGGCGGTTTATTACCCGCTTTGTACGCAGGCGAGGTTGATATCGCTTTGGAGTGGGAACCAAATGTATCAAAAGCAACTCAAGAAGGATATGAAATTGTATATGCGATGGCTGACTACTACCCTGAATTTGCCTTTACTGGGCTCACTACAGTTCCTGAATATATTGAAAACAACAAAGATACTGTGCAAAAAGTAGTAAACGCTCTGCAAAAAGCCAATACATTTATCAGGGAAAACACTGACGAAGCAGCAGTGCTAATGGCAAAAAGATTTGATGTTAGCAACGAGATTGCCAAAAAGGCTTTGGAAAACTTTATTAACAATAACATGGTGACAAAGGATACAATTACCAGCCAATCTGCCTGGGACACCGCAGTAAAAGTTAGAATGAACCTGGGAGACTTAAAAGAAAAAGCGCCTTACGACCAATATGTAATTACTGACTTCTCAAATCAGGCAAAAAAATAAAATAACAAAAATACATGGGTGGATTAGTAAAAGTAGATTCTATATCAAAAGATTTTTTATCCAATGGATATCATTTAAAGGTTCTGGAAGATATATCACTGAGCGTTGAACCAAGTGAAGTTGTGGCAATTGTTGGCCAAAGCGGGACCGGAAAAACAACTTTGTTAAACATTATTAGCGGGCTGGAAAAACCATCATCTGGTTATGTATACACCGATGGATCAATTGGGTATATACCGCAAAAAGATATGCTGCTTCCCTGGCGAACAGTAATAGAAAACCTACTGCTACCGATTGAAATTAAAAATGGCGACATACGCCAATCGGCTCTAAAAGCTAAAAAATTGCTAGATAAAAATAATTTAGGTAGGTTTTCAAGATCATATCCCAGTGAAATTTCTGGCGGTATGAAGCAAAAAATTTCTTTAATCAGAACTTTGTTGCTAGATCCTGATATAATTCTCTTTGACGAACCTTTCTCAGCTATAGATTTTAATGCCAGGCTACAACTAATCAAAGAAATGAGGACTTACCTAACCTCAAATAATAAAGCGGCTATTTTCGTTACCCATAATATTGAAGAGGCTATCTCAATTGCTGACAAACTTATAGTTTTGAGTAATTCGCCCGCTAAAATAGCGTATCAAACAAAAATAGACATTCCCAATAGCTTGCGCGATCCTGTAAATATCAGAAAGTCAAAGAATTTTCAAGAATTGTTTGAAAAAATATGGAAACTAATAAGTTAATAAAAACTCAAAAAAACACCATCTACAATTTGGCATCAGCAGCTTTATTCATTTTGTTGTTGGCTGTCTGGCAATTTCTATCTCAAGTTCCCAAAGTAAGTTTTTTGTTTGGCTCTCCTACAAAAATATTTGCTTCATTGATAAAAAATACTCTAAATGGGATATTGATACATGATTTTTTGATTACGGGATTTGAAGCCCTGCTTGGTTTTGTGATCGGTATAACTACTGGCACTATTATTGGTTTTGTTTTGTGGTACTCTCCATTTATCGCTCGCTTAACCAGGCCATACATAATTATTTTGGGAGCGGTGCCAATTTTTGCTTTTGCCCCTATGATTATTGTTTGGTTTGGGATTGGCATAAAAATGAAAATAATAATGGCAGCTCTAGGTACATTTCTGGTATCATTAATCCAATCATATGAAGGGGCAAAAAGCGTTAACTTAAAAGAGTTTAATTTGCTAAAAACTTTTGGCGCTTCTCGCTTCCAAACCTTCCAAAAAGTAATCATACCGTCATCCCTTAACTGGGTTCTAACCTCTATAAAATTAAATGTTGGCTTTGCATTGCTAGGGGCTTTTATTGGAGAATTTATTTCTGCTGAACAAGGGCTGGGGCACTTTATGATAAAAGCAGGGGCTCTGTATGATATACCAGGGGTTTTGGCAGGAAGTATCTATCTTGTTGTTCTGGCTTTGTTGTTAAATCTGATAGTTTCACTAATAGAAAAAAACAAAATAAAGATAGTAAAATTGTTTGCAGTATCCCGCGAGGTAAGAAAATTTTCACTATAACACTTCTTTTAAAAAAATAAATAAAGTTATATAGCTAAAACAATAAGCCTAATTAATATTACAAAAACAAAACTATAAGGAGGGTTAGTATGAATAGTTTTACACTTGCTATATTGTTTGTTTTGGGGTTAGTGTGGTTTTATTTTGCAAAAATAAAGCCAAAACAAAAATTAAAGAAAAAATTTGCCGAACTTGCCCAAGAAGATATCACAGTATCAGTGCACGATTGGGGCCCTTTGACGCATGAAAATGCTTTTGTAGGGATGAGATTTGAATTTACTGCAGGGGATGTTGCCTATTTTGGAAAAGTGATTAAAATCAAAAACAAAAAAATTCTCATTGATGTCTGGAATTCATTAAGCCCTGTATATAGGGTTTGGACAAAAGAAATAGAAGATGGGCGGTTTCCGGAATTATTTCTTGATTCCAAGGGAAAGTATAGGGTCCCTACGCTACCAAATAATATCTTGGGGTCTGTTTAAAAAACATTAATAAACAAAATAAGCGGCAAATGCCGCTTATTTTTATGCAAAAAAATTCAATCGCAAAATAACCCTTAGATTACTTGTAGCTAAATTGGTCTGCCAAAAATTTATTCATTTACTTGACAACCTAATTAACCTTACTTAAACAAAATAATAATCTATTTTAAAAAGCAAAATTGCTTCTCTAGATGCATTTATTAGTTTGACGCAAAATTACTCCTTATTTACACTGGAAATATATTAAGTATTACAATAAAAACGTTAAACTTGAAAAATTGTCATGAATAATCCATTTCAACGTTTAATACGCTACATTTTAACGCTAATTGGACTCCTTTTACTTGCGGGAATTTTTATAAATCTTTGGTGGCTCGCCACCACTAGCGGGCAAACAGTTAGCGTGTTGCTTGCCTTTGCCGCTGGGCTTTCTATGATTTTTTTACCTTGCACTCTGCCGCTTGTATTTGTAATTGTTCCTCTAACACTTAATCAACGTCCTGCAAAGGGATTTTTGATGGCGCTCCTTTTTGGTCTTGGCGTTTCTATAACTTTATCAATTTATGGCGCGGTCGTATCTCAACTAGGCGGATATCTTGGTCTTGATAAATTCACAAGGGGGTTGTTTGTCTTTGCGGGTATAATTTCTATCTTATTTGGTTGGTCAGAGCTTAAATTTATTCGGCTTTCACTTCCAAAAATTACATCCACTTTACCTTATTGGATAATAAAGAGCGGTGATTATGCTAAAGCATTGGGGATGGGAATGCTGCTTGGTAACGCTGGGGTTGGCTGCCCCAACCCAGCGTTTTATGTAATTTTAACTTATATTGCTAGCCTTGGTTCTTTGAAAATAGGAGCTGGTTTGGGATTTATTCATGGATTGGGCAGGGCCACGCCACTTCTTGCAGTTGTTATTCTGGCAATACTTGGCATAAATATGACAAAGTGGATATCTGCACACAAGAATAATATTAACAAAATTATGGGATGGTCGTTGGTGACGGTAGGAGCTTTTATTTTAACCTATGGACTGTGGGGGATGTATTGGTGGGAAAATTCTATATTTCATGCAAATTGGAACCGTTTTGTATTCAACATTGCACCAGCGCTTGCAGAAACTCCCGGTCACCCCATAACTGCCGGGGTATTTAACGGGCCTATTTCGATCGGCTGGTGGACATGGGTTATTGTTATTTTAATAAGTATAATTTGGCATTGGCTCAAACAAAAACGGATTGCTTTTGCAAGCGCCTTTTTTGCTATAATTTTATTACTGCTCGGCTATTTATCATTAACAGGCGCAATTGAGGCAAAGCACAGCCACGGCATTTCTCAAAATAATATACAATCAGAATCTTTCCGCTTAAATCTTTAATTTATGAAAAAAACAAAACAAACAAATTTTTATAACAATAAAAAGCACAGTATAAAAATTTCTACTTTTATAAATTCTACTCCCTCTATC
>WFTD01000022.1 GCA_015485755.1 Patescibacteria group bacterium
TACTACAACCACCTAGTAGTAAAAAGCAAAAAAACTGTCAAAATAAAAATACCGCCGGTCAAATAAAAAAATCTTTTTTCTGAAAAAGAATGGTTGATTAAATCAAATATAGTTTGCAGCAGCAAGTAAACAAACTCAACAAACAAAAAGCCCAAAACAAAAAAACTAATCGGCAAAAAACTAACCACCAGCAAAGTTTGTCCGCCAATTAAGACGCTAATAAGCAAAAACTGCCAAAATTTTTTATTAAACTCAAGTTTATACATATACCACAACTGGGTAAAAATAATGCCCAAAAATACGGTCTCAACCAAAAGTAGGTAGTAAACGCTAAAATGAATAATAACCATTAACCCAAACCAGGCTACCGCCAGCATAAACAAAGATACAATTTGTAAATACCATGACAAATTCAACAAGGTAAATGCCTGATATTTTTCTGGGTAAAAATAAAACAGCCACAAGCTGTACAAATAAAAAGACAAGGCCAAAGCGCTGATTGCTAAAAAAATAATTTTGGTTGTATCCCCTTCTAAAAACAAAATAAAAATAACCGCTGCCAGCTGAAACATCACCACCGGAACGCTTAACGACCAAAAATCAGCGCTGCGCCAACCTGATCTAATCAACAATTTCAACAAAATAACCAACCCCACCAACAACAACCCAGCCGCCCTGATCAAGACATCCTTTTTCTCCACTGTAAAAACCTGCTGAATAAATAAGTTAAAGAATAGATAAAAAAACACCCCTCCCCATAACCAGCTTAATATAAACAAAATAAACTTTCTCATAATGATTGATATGATATCCGTGACCAATTATTGTTAATAAAATTGTCCAGCGACTGTTTGTAAGACTCTTTTTTGGCGCCAGTTGAGTTCAAAAACAAATCAAACAAAGAAACTAAGCGAAAATGATAGTCAGCCAAATTAGCTGGCACTTTCAAATCAACAATTTGGTTGCGTATGTTTTGCCACTCTTGCTCAGAATTGGATGCCTTATACCTAATAAGCAAGGCCTGCAAATTGTCCTTGTAATTGCGCAGTAAATTTTTATTTTGCTCAATAGAAGACTCGCTTCCAGTTTGCTGGCTGCTTACTTTGGCAGTGTTAACAGCTAAATCATCTAGCGCAACTAATTTTAAATGTGCATCGCGGGGAATAAACAGCCAATAACCAATTAACAACAACTCCAATAAAACCAATATACCTACCAACACAGCGAATAACAAAGCAAAAAAACGCCACCTCTCGCTCAAGTGATTGTGGATTTCTGTTTTGGTTGGTTTTATCTTTCTGCTTGGCATTCTTTATTTAGTATAGCACAAATACGCAAAAAAAATAACCAACCAGCAAAAGCCTGTTGGTGTTTTTGTGATATTGACTTGTGGAAAAAATATTTTACAATATAAATTGCACCGCAATGATTTTTAAACGACTGTCAAAAGAACAGTCAGCGCGGTGTAGAAACGTCCGTGTTTTGTCCCGTTGATGGAGTTTATCTATCAATTGGGAAAACGCCTCATAAACACGGACGTTTTGTTTTTTTATTTTTATTTTTGTTTTTCTTTCTGGCCACAGCCCTATTGACATAGAGCTGGGTAAAGTTCCCGCTGGAGTTTACCCTATATTTATTACAGGGCGGGGGTAATAATAAGGTGCAGATACAACAATTACTACTATCTACCACCCAGCACATAGTTTTGACCCAAAGCTCCACTTAGGGGAGCTTTGTTTAGCTTGGTTGTTTTTTAAGGATTTTTTTATAATTTTGTTTTGTATTTGGTTATTTTTATATATTGATAAAGTTTTAAAAGTCAAAACTATGTGCTGGGCTAACTACTAGCTACTATCATTCCCCTTTTATCACTGCCAGAACTTCTTCTGTCTTTTGCTTGAGAAGTTCTTTATTTTTAGCTTCAACTGTGATTCTAAGCAGCGGCTCGGTATTGGAAGGCCTAACATTGACCCACCAATTATCATACTCAACTGTCACCCCGTCCAAAAAGCTTTGCCGGCCGTCAGCAAAATGTTTTTTTACTTTTTCAAGCGCCTCAGAAATATTATCAACTTTGATATTCACCTCATCACCTTTGGCATATTTTAAAAATGGCTGGATAAGCTCTGATAGTTTCTGAGGGCTATGGGATAAAAGCTGTAAAATCTTTAGGAAGGCAATAAAGCCAGAGTCGCCATAACCATTATCCCGAAAACAGTAATGCCCCGAAAGCTCGCCTCCCATAACCGCTCCAACCTCTCGCGCTTTTTCTGCCACATTAACAAAGCCAACTTTACTGACAACTGCCTTACCTCCCCATTCAGAAATTTTCTCCGGCACTATTTTGGAACAAATAACATTATAAACAAAAGCAGCGCCCGGCTCTTCCTGCAAAAATTCCCGGGCTAGCAAAAGCAAAGTAATATCTGCCCGGATAAAATTCCCTTTTTCATCATACAGAAACAGACGGTCAGTATCACCGTCAAAAATAATGCCAAAATCAGCCTGCTCAGCTACCACCATCTCGGCAATCTTTTCCCTGCTTTTGGGCTCTAAGGGATTGGAAGGATGGTTGGGAAAATTGCCATCCAGATCAAAAAAAAGCGGCACTACCTCAATTGGTAAACTGCGCTCAAGAAGGGGAATTATTTTGCCAGCCATACCATTGCCAGCATCAACAACTACCCGCAGCGGCTTGATCCTGTCTATCTCAACAAAAGAAAGTAAATGTTGAATGTATTCGCTCATTATATCACGCTCCTCTAAACTGCCGCTTCTGCCAGCCTCTGCCTTGGGCAAGTCTTTCACCACTGCCAAAAGATCCTTTCCCCTTATTACTTCTAAATTTTGCCAAAACATTTTAAAGCCGTTGTATTCTTTGGGGTTATGAGAAGCTGTTACCATCACCCCGGCTTTAAAGCCCAATTTGTTAATGGCAAAATACACCGCATCAATCGGCACTAGCCCAATATCAACCACATCAAGTCCCTCGCTTAAAACTCCTTTGATAAAATGCTCTTTGAGCTGAGGGCTTGATATTCTCATATCAGAACCCACCACTACTTCCAACTCGCCTTTATTTCTTTTGGTATGAACTGCAAAAGCGCGGCCAATTTGAAAAGCCAGCTCTTCATTTAAATCCTGAGGATAAATCCCTCTGATATCATAAGCTTTGAAAATATTTTCCTGCATAACTTTATTTTAATAGTATTCACATCTTAACGAAAAAAACAAAATAAATAAACCCTTTCACTTAGGAAAGGGCTATTGGGCATTAAAAATGATATTTTCAACTATACTGCACAAAAATTTCTTTATTGCCTCCTTGTCTGCATGGCCAATGTAAACAGGATCAATTTCCCCCTTGAAAAAATCTTGAATTATAACCAAATGAAAATCAACCAAACCATCTGCTGTTACATACCATCCGCTATCAAACTTAAAACGACGGTCTCTAGTAACAAACACCCAAATGCTGTCGCTGTTAGATTTTTTAAACATCTTAACTATCCGAGCTAGCAGCTCATAATCGCTTGCCTTGCTAAGATTGTAAGCCTTAACATGGGTAATATCTACCCAGTCATGACAATAATAAGGAAGCGCCTCAGGTCCAATTGGCGGCAGGCAAGCGTCTAATACTAAATGGATTGTACGATTGAAGGCTAACCTCCTTTCTTTATAAAAATTTAAAAAGAACTTCTACTTTTAGCATAATTACCAAAACCAAATAGAACAAGTGGAAAAAATAATATAAGCTGGTATAATAGATCTATGACAAAAAAAATATATACTCTCAAACAAAGCCAGTCTCCCAAAAATTTTAACATCAACTACCAAGAAGAACTAAACCCTGAACAGCTGCAAGTAGTCACCGAAGGGGATGGCTACTGTCTGGTTCTAGCTGGCGCTGGCAGCGGCAAAACTCGCACGCTGGTCTATAGAGTTTCTTACCTCTTGGAAAAAGGGGTGAGCCCTGACAATATTTTACTTATGACTTTTACCAATAAAGCCGCCAAAGAAATGATCAATCGGGTAGAAAGTTTGGTTGGCAGCAGGATAAAAGGAATTTGGGCTGGTACTTTTCACCACATCGGCAATCGGATTTTACGCCAACATATAAATAAGTTGGGATATGACAAGAATTACTCAATTTTAGACGAAAGTGACAGCCGCGATCTTTTGAAAAATATTATCAGTGAAAAAAATATCAAAGACATAAAACTGCCCAAACCAGCTGTAATCAAAAACATTATCAGTCTTAGCGTCAACTCTGGCCTTGCTATTGATAAAGTAATTGCCAAATATTATCCCTATCTTGAAGAGTACCCAATAGAAATCATCAAACAAATAGCTGCCAATTATAAAGAGCAAAAAAAGAAACTAAATGCACTTGATTATGACGATTTGCTTGCCTTTTGGTTAAAACTGCTCCAGCAATATCCAGAATTCAAGCAAAGATTAGGGCAAAAGTTTAAATACATTCTGATTGATGAATACCAAGACACCAACCTTCTGCAGGCGCAAATTATCACTGAGCTGGGCAATGTGAGCGGGAACGTGCTGGTAGTAGGGGACGATGCGCAAAGCATTTATTCATTCCGAGCCGCCCTGATTGAAAATATCCTCTCCTTTCCTCAAAAATTCCCTCAAGCAAAAATATTTCGTTTAGAGACAAACTACCGTTCTAGCCCTGAAATATTAAACCTAGCCAACAATTCTATCAAACACAACCAAGCCCAATTCCCCAAACAGCTAAAACCAATCAAAGTGAAAGGTAGAAAACCTACAGTGGTCACAGTGCAAAACAACGATCAGCAGGCTGAATTTATTACTCAAAGAATTATTGAATTAAACCAAGATGAAGGTGTGGATCTAAAAGATATGGCTGTGCTTTTCCGCGCTGATTTTCATGCCTTAGAACTGGAACTTGCTTTAAACAAAAAAAATATCCCCTACATAAAAAGAGGCGGAATCAAATTTTTTGAACAAGCACACCTCAAAGATATTTTGGCATTTCTAAAAATTCTGCATAACCCTGAAGATCTGCTTTCTTGGCAAAGGGTGCTGCTAATGCAACCAGGAATTGGCCCAGAGAGCGTCAAAAAAATAACCTCTCACTTTGCTCAAAAAGATATAAAACAAATAACAGCTATTAAAGAAACCTTATCCCGCAAAGCTGAGATGTCCTGGCAGGCTATAGCAAAAATCATAGAAAAAGCAAGCAGCACCAAAAACAACAAAATTGCTGACATTATCCAAATTGTGCTAAATAATTTTTATATTGAATATGCCCGACAAACTTTTGACAATGCTGAGCAAAGGCTAGAAGACATTAACCAACTGATAAATATTAGCGACTCTTATTCTTCTTTGACAGATTTTCTGCATGATATAACTTTGAGTGAAAATTTTTCAGCAGAAAGAACCAGAGACGGCAGTAATTTGCCAGACGATTATCTTATCTTATCAACCATTCACCAAGCCAAAGGCTTGGAATGGAAAGTAGTATTTGTTATAAATCTTGTCAGCGGACAATTTCCCCACAGCAAAGCCATGAACAGCCAAACGGAAATTGAAGAAGAAAGGCGGCTTTTTTATGTTGCCTGCACCCGCGCGCAAGACCAGCTTTATCTAGTTTATCCAACTGTCAATTACAACCACAACTACGGCTTTATCATATCAACTCCCTCTGAATTTTTACAAGAACTTGATCCTGATTTGTATGAAGAATGGCAAACCGTAGAAGAGGAAAGGGTTATTGATATTGACGATGAAGACAAAAAAGAATACCTCCCTCCGATTTAGTCACAAACAAAAAAATATGATAAAATAAAAAAAGATTTTATATAGCCTAAAAAATTAATTCTTGAATTCATGCCCATAACAAAAATGAATTTGAAAAACTTATTCCAAACAGCCGTTGACCACAATGCATCTGATATCCATTTGATGGTTGGCAAACCGCCAATCTTGCGCATATCAACTGAATTGAAAGAGCTGGAAATGCCGCCTTTAACCAAAGACACACTTACAAAAATCATCAAAGATGGCATTTCAGCCCAACAATTTGACGTCTTTTCAAAAGACAAAGAGCTTGACCTTTCTTATGAATTGCCTGACGGCACCAGAATGAGGGTTAATCTATTTTTTGAAAAAAACAACCCGGGTTTGGTAGCCAGGGTAGTGCCAAGTAAAATTCCCTCTATGGAGGATGTTGGTATGCCGGAAATAGTCTACGAATTAACCAGGCTGAAACAAGGATTGGTTTTGGTAACTGGACCAACTGGCTGTGGTAAATCAACCTCGCTAGCGGCAATGATTGATCTAATAAATTCAGAAAGAAGTGTTAATATTGTCACGCTGGAAGACCCAATTGAATTTATTCACAAACCAAAAAAATCAATTATCAAACAAAGGCAGTTGGGCACAGATATGTTGTCTTTTCAATCGGCCTTAAAACATGTTCTCAGGCAAGATCCCGATGTCGTAATGGTAGGTGAGATGAGAGATTTGGAAACAATTGCTGCTACTATTACTCTAGCAGAAACTGGCCACTTGGTATTTGCCACTCTTCACACTCTCAATGCTGCCCAAACAGTTGACCGTATAATTGATGTGTTCCCCCCTTACCAACAGCCGCAAGTAAGATTGCAAGTATCAATGTCGCTCAAAGGAGTTATTTCTCAAAGGCTACTGCCTCATAGAGATGGCGGTTTGATAGCGGCTAGAGAAATTATGATAAACACGCCAGCAATTGCCAATCTTATTCGCGACAACAAAATCCCGCAAATAAAAACAATTATTCAAACTTCAGCAGATGAAGGAATGATTACAATGGACCAAGACTTAAAACGACTAGTAGAAGAAGGCAAGGTAGAAAAAGACCACGCCAGGCAATTTATGCTTAGCCCAGACAGCCTCTAAAAAAATCCCGCCTTTCTTGGCGGGATTTTTTAAATTATAAATTTATTTTTTATAACCGCTTGGTAAGCAAGTAGGAAAGTAGCTGCATTCCATGATTGCCGCTTTACCCCCATAGGCCTACCAGTGCGACCGTGCAGATATTCATTAAACTGCCAATTATTTTTCTTATTCATTTGCGCCAAATTCACAAGCTCTTGTTCAGCCAGATCCCGCCTTCCTTGCTTGGCCAAAAGATAAACCCAAAAACCGCCGATCATTGGCCAAATCCCAGCATTGTGATAATGCCAAGGTTTATTTTGAAAACTTTTCTCAAATATACCACCTCCAGTTAAAGGCAAGGGCTTGGCCAAGGATTTTATAGGACCAGGTGTATTGGCTTTGTTTTTTATTATTTCATCTATAATAACATCCACCTTATCAACATCAACCATTCCTGATAAACAAGCCAAGATGTTGCCAAATATATCAAAGCTGTCTTCAATTGTAACTCGAGAAACAGCTGTCAAAAAATATGGTCTCTTTTTTATTTTTTGCTTAAGGTTTTTGCGAAAATAAGGAAAATGAGAAAAAAGTTCTGGATAATCTGATTTTTTTATTTGCTCTGTAGAAAAGAAAAATAAAAAATTTTTATAAATACTATTCC